>JAFLJW010000357.1 GCA_022712815.1 Pseudodesulfovibrio sp.
TCCGGCATTTCGGAAAGCTGGCGGCTACCGCGCTCCCCAAACACGGGGTTGCATTGTTTCGCATGGCCGAGCCAGTAAACGGCTTTCTTGACAAGTTCATTATGGGTAAAGGGCTTAGATTTCATTATGGTCATCCTTGGTAATATAGTTTGTTAATTGCGCGGGCCGGATTCCCCACCCGGCTCCCTGTCCGCGTCCACCGGGTGAAGCAAAGATCGCGGCCCCGAAGGTTCTCACTTTCAGCTACCAAGACACCACCCGTAGTGCCTCCGCGCAAAATCTCATGTAGTTACGCGCTAAAAGGGCTTGCCATTGCTGTAGACAGACCACAAGTAAGCGCAGCCCTTATGGGTCAGGTTGTATTCATCATCCACAAGTCCATGCTCTTTGATGATCTGGTTGGATGTGTGGCCCTGATAATATCTGCTAGCGCATTTCAACACGCCAAAATTGACGACTTCACGCTTGGTCATGCCTCCAAAATCGGCGTTAGCGTGGACTTTCTCTATTTCCTCATCGGGGATAATGCTTTTTGGTGTTTCCATTTGTATCTCCTGTTGCTGAGTAGTGCGGCCTACGCGGCCAGTTCGGTTGACAAAAATAGATTTTCCGAATCATTGTACTGTGCAATCTGTTTTTCTATTACTCTTTGGAGGTCTTCCCCATGGCCAATCCCGACCATGTTAGAATGTTGTTGGAAGAAGGCGTCGAGGTCTGGAACCAATGGAGGGAGGACAATCCGGAAGTTGTTCCAAACCTTGAGGATGCGGACCTTCGAGGGGCTACATATCAAGTGATAGACTTCCGCGAGGCCCGTCTCCGGGGGGCAAATCTTCAAGGAGTAGACCTCACTTTGGCCCAACTCCAAGGGGCGAAGCTTCAGGGTGCGGAACTTCAAGAAGTAGACCTCACTTTGGCGAATCTCCAAGGTGCAGATCTTTGGGGAGCACTGCTCCAAGATGCCAACCTCACTCTGGCCCAACTTGAACAAACAATTTTTTTTGAGGCAGACCTCCAAGGTGTGGAACTCCAAAATGCAAACTTTTGCGGGGCAGATATCCAATGGGCAAATTTGAGCAAGGTACGATGTAAGGGCATAAAATATGACAACAAAATGAAGTGTCGTGGCGTTACCATAGAAGATAGTGTAGGGGGTAAACGTTTCGTTAGCCACGTAAGGGACTTGGACTACCTTGAGGAATTTAAGGAAGCCCACCTCTGGTGGCATTTTGGGTGGAAAATCACCTGCAATTGTGGCCGATCGATCTGGCCATGGGCGGCTTGGTCGATTGGCTTCGCTTTGGCTTTCGGGGCAATTTTTGCAAAATATGAAGTCTGGTCGTGGTTGCCGGACTGGACGAAAGAGATATTGGTCGCCATCGATCCCATAATGAAACACCATTCGGGTACAGAAATGGTAAACGGTTTCACCCCGTACTATTTCAGCATCGTCACCTTCACCACTCTTGGGTTCGGTGATGTCACACCACTGAACCTCGCAGGCCAGATATGGCTGACTTTGGAGGTGACACTCGGCTATGTCATGCTCGGTGGTCTGATAACCCTGTTCGCAACCAAGCTGGTGCGGCAAAGCGGGTGACGGAGTATGGTGGTGAGTTTTAAGCATTCAATTTCCCTCTAGGTATTGCGGATAGTCGGTCTTCCATGTCGTTCATCCTGTTGACTCGTTGACAATGATTACTCGAAATGCAAACAATTCCATATAAAGCTATTCCAACCTCGGAGCGCGTTATGGATTTTCTTTCGTCTGCTTTTGCCGCTTTCATCGGTGCCTTCGCCGCCGTCTATTTGAAAAACTTATTCGAAAAAAACAAACATATCATACGAGTGCATGAAGAAACACATTCACAGTTAGACAAAGCCCATGTCTCGATATTCAAAAATTGTTTGAATAGATATAACGGCCAAATCGAGTTCGAACCTCCAGATGTGAACTCCGTTAGAAGTGGGCTTAAAGATTTTTTTACCAGTAGATACATACTCTACACCGGCTACTACTCTTCTGAATTGCAGCAAAACATCGACGAACTGAGAAGCCTCTACAACGGAATCGACGACACATTAACGAGGAGAGAAGCGTTTGAAACTCACTATGAGGACCACGCAAAATTGAAGTCCCTCCTCACAGAGATCAAACACATGTGCGAAGATGAAGTCAGCAGCAGGCGGAAATCGCTCAAACGCCTATGGCATAAATTAAACCGAACCTTCACGGCCAGCCTCCGTTCATGATCTCCATCAACCACTGTTTGTCTTCCTCCTGCTGATAGTCATATTGCCTCGGCCATGCTGGGCAACTTGATTTGCTTGTCCCTTCCGCGAAATGCGGGGGAAGTTGATGGTTTACCGGGCTTCTGGTACCGGGTTTGGTAGCTACATCTGAATTTCGATACCAAAGGGGCTCCTTGATGCGGAAAATACTGTTGTGCGTGTTGGTGCTTGGGTTGCTAAGTGGGGTGGCACACGCCAAAAGTCTTGAGGCTCAAATAGGTGCCTTTGCCAAAAATGGCGAAGAAATGGCAACGGCTTGGGTAGAGCTTGAAACCTGGATGAAATCCAATCGAGCCACATATAAAAATCAAGGAATGCTTGTTGAAGTGCTTAAAAGTGACACAAGGCTTGCTGTGACTTTGCAGGAACTCATGTATGATAAATTTTCCAATGCAGCCCTTTTCTTTTACAGTAAAAAGTACTCTTTTTTTGTAAGCGAAGGAGTCGAATTTGCAGAGAATAATTTCCCCCATATGCAGGAACTTGCAGAGCTTCATTTCAAACTTCTTGCCCAAAAACTGAACAACAAAAAGCTTGTTGATTTTTGCCTCGCAATGTCTGCAAGGCTTGAAAAAGCCCGCCTGATAGCGCAAGGAATCAGCAATACACTGAAGGTTGCTAAATCCGGTATGTCAAAGAACAAGTTGAGGTAGAAACATGGAAAAACTATGGATGCCTGTTTATTTGGTCGGCAATTTTGCCA
>JAFLJW010000190.1 GCA_022712815.1 Pseudodesulfovibrio sp.
CTTAACTCCATCGAAAGCCTTCGCGGCAATCGTGACAAGTTGCGCGGTGTGGGCCTTTCTGACACTGAACTTGATATCCTCGGCATCAAGCATGCCGGGCGTTAGCCACGGTATAAAAGAGAACACCATGAAAAGAGTCTATCCCGATAAAGAGTACTGCATCGGCTGTCATCTTTGCGAGCTGGCCTGCATAACCGCTCACTCCAAGAGTCAGGACCTGATTGTTGCCTACCGTGAAGAGCGAGGCAGGGACGGTCTGTCTTCCTGCAAGAAGGTCTTTGAGAAAGGTGATATCTGCGTTGCCATCAGTTGCCGTCATTGCGACGAGCCGTCTTGTGTGGCGGCCTGTATCTCCGGTGGTCTGTACAAGGACCCTGAAACCGGGCGCACAGTCTATGACCGCGAAAAATGTGTTGGCTGCTGGTCCTGTCTGATGGCCTGTCCGTACGGCGCAATCAGCAGGCATCCCACTGAAGGCAAGATCGTCAAGTGCGATCTGTGCGAAGGCAGGGAAGAGGGACCGGCATGTGTGGCCGCTTGTCCCAATCTGGCACTGAAGTTTGAAGAACGATAGCCAAAGCAAGTTGAGGCATTCATGAAATACGTCATCATCGGCAATGGTATCGCTTCTATCGGTGCCATCGAAGGCATCCGCAAGGTTGATACCGAAAATGAAATTATGGTTATCGGCTCCGAGGACTCCCCGGCATATGGCCGTCCGCTCATTTCCTACCTTCTGGCCGGAAAAATCGGACCGGACCGGCTGGCCCTGCGCCCACAGGAATTCTACAAGAAAAGCAATGTCACCCTGAAACTCGGCACCACTGTCGCTGGCATCGACACCAAGGCCAGGATCGTGACCACCGACAAGGGTGAAGCAGTCGAGTTTGAAAATCTTCTGATTGCCGTGGGCGGCATCCCGTTCACTCCGCCCATTCCTGGCTCGGATGGCGCAGACGTATATAATTTCACCAATCTGGCGCACGCTCAGGTTCTGATTTCCAGAGCCAAGGAAATCAAGAGGGCGGTTGTCATCGGCGGCGGTCTGATCGGCCTCAAGGCCGGTGAGTCATTGTTTGATCGCGGTGTGGACGTGACTATTCTGGAATTGTCCCCGCGCATCCTGAGCCTCGCCTTTGACGAAAACGCCGCAGCCCTTGCTGGCGAACGTCTTGCAGAGGTCGGTCTCAACGTCAGATGCGGTGTTTCCGCCAAGGAAATACAGCGTGACGCAGAGGGCAACCTCAAGGGTGTTCATCTGACTGACGGCGATTTCCTGCAAACCGATGTGGTGGTCATCGCCATCGGCGTTGTCCCCAACTACAATCTCGCCAAAGACGCTGGTATCGCAGTCGATCAGGGCATCAAGGTCAATAATCACATGAAGACCAGTGCTGGTGGTGTTTTTGCCGCCGGGGACGTGGCTCAGGCCAAGGACCTTCTGTTTGGCGAGGACCGGGTGATTCCCATCTGGACCAATGCATATAATCAGGGATTTTGCGCCGGTAAAAATATGGCCGGTGCCGATATCGAGTTCACCGGCAGTCTGGCCATGAACTCCATCAGCTTTTACGGCCTGCCGACAATTTCCGTTGGCACGGTGAATCCACCAGAGGGCGACAACTCCTTTGAGATTGCCATCAATCTGGATGAAAAAAAGAAAAGCTACCGCAAGCTCGTGTTCCAGAACGACCATCTGGTCGGATATGTACTCGTCGGCGACATTGATATGGCGGGAATGTATACCGCATTTGTCAAATTCAAGATGGCTGTCCGGGAGGATGCCAAGAGGCAACTCATGGCTGGTGAGCCTGACGTACTGCTGTGGCCTGATGATTTCTTTCAGGAAACATGGAACCCGGAAACTCAGAGCTGATAAACTCAGATCAAAGCCGCTCAAAAATAAAAATGTAGAATTTTAACTTTGAAAATAGCCAGGGATTCCGAAGGGCTTGCCCTTTGGCCGCCGGAGGCGAAGTCACCAGACAATTCCGCCAAGGGCGGTTTCAAAATTAAATTTCTCTAGTTCCGCACAGGATTTTCAAGAGGGGATAGAATGAAAGCGCCTGACAGGTATCATGACTTTGAAAAGGATATTTCCGGTTGCGGAATATTCGGAGTCATTCACAAGAAGCGTGGTTTGATTTCAGGTGACATGCCCATTGCGGCAATGACCTGCATGCATGACCGTGGAAACGGTCTGGGCGGCGGTTTTGCGGCCTATGGCATCTACCCGGACCATGCCGACAAATATTGCTTCCATATGATGTGCGACGATACCAATGCCATCGAAGGTTCAGAGCATCTGCTCAGAAAGTATTTTGATCTGCACCATTTCGAGCCAATTCCGACCCGGAAGGTTCTTGCGATCCCCAATCCGCCGATGTTCAACCGCTATTTCGTGACTGTCCCTGAAAAGCCGGTCAATGAATTCGCCGAACTGCCGGAAGAGGACTACATCGTTGCGGTGGTCATGAAGATCAACACAGCCATTCCCGGTGCATTTGTCGTTTCAAGCGGCAAGAACATGGGCGCATTCAAAGGTGTTGGATTCCCGGAAGAAATCGCTGATTTGTTTCGTCTGGAAGAATACAAGGCATATATCTGGATCGGCCATAACCGTTTCCCCACCAACACCCCCGGCTGGTGGGGTGGGGCGCATCCATTTACCATCCTGAACTGGTCCATCGTCCACAATGGCGAAATTTCCTCATACGGTATCAACCGCCGTTATCTGTGCGAACACGACTACCTTTGCACCATGATGACCGACACCGAGGTCGTGGCCTACGAGCTGGACATGCTCATTCGCAAGCACGGCCTGTCTTGGGAAATGGCCGCAAAGGTCTTTGCTCCGCCTTTCTGGGATGAGATAGAGGACATGAACCCGGAGGACAGGGAACTTTATACGACCCTGCGTGTCACATACGGTCCGGGCATGCTCAACGGTCCCTTTGCCATTCTCGTGGCAGACAACAACAGGCTCATGGGGCTTAACGATCGCATCAAGCTGCGGCCACTGCTTGTCGCTGAAAAGGACGACATGGTCTTCATGTCCAGTGAAGAATCGGCTGTACGCGATGTCTGCCCAGAACTCGACAGGGTCTGGATGCCCAAGGCGGGTGAACCGGTTATCGTGGATCTGGAGGACTAGAATGGCGACCAAGAGAAAGAAAAAGACCCTTATTGCGAAACGAACATATTACAAGCAGTTCAATGAAGAAATTCGTGC
>JAFLJW010000153.1 GCA_022712815.1 Pseudodesulfovibrio sp.
GCCAGAAAATTATTGATGGTAGCAAAAATACGCTCCGTCAATTTGTGGTCTTCCAAAAAGTGGCGAAACTTGAGGAGAGTTGTGGCATCCGGTGCGGATTCGCGCGACAGGTCGATACCGACAAATTTGCGGATAGCCTGACTATCATAGATCGCATCTTCGATCCCTTCATCCGAAAGTCCGAAGCATTGCTGGGCGATATACATGCGCAACATACGCTCAAGCCCCAATGGCTGCCGACCGCGTTTTCCACTTTTGGGATAAAAGGGTTCAATTTCGGCAATCAGCAGTGACCATGGCGTGATAGCTTGGATTTCGGTTAAAAAACGGTCACGACGCGTTACCTTTTTCTTGGTTGCGTATTCCAAATCAGAAAAACTTACCTGATGATTCATCCTTTCCTCCTGATGATTGCCTAGAGAGAATTTTACCAATTTTCGGCTTGGACGGAAACGATTTAATCAGTGTGTCCCTAGGGCATAAGTTCTTGTAGGCCTCGAAAAACTCGGCAACAAATCACTTAACGACGCAATCGGACCTTTGTCGACAACCTGAGGGGCCTCCCCGATGGAGGCCCCTGGTGTCGGGATAAGACGATAGTCGTTACTATTCTCTGCTTATCGTTTAGCTGCCATTGATCACGCTCACGACGCCGGCGGTGTTGGTGGCTACCAACAAATCAATGGCATCGGCCTTGGTAGGGCCGGAACAGGCCACAATGATGTCGCCGGTGTCCAGATTGTAGTCATCGACGGCATCATCGAAGTATCCGGCAGCCGCCAGAGTGGCGATGTCGTCCTCGGTCCGGTAGATGAACAACTGCTGGCCGGGAACGCCGCCCATCAGTCGCATGTCTTCGCTCATGTAATCAGCCATTTTTCAATCTCCTGTAAAAAACGAAGGGAACGTCCCCTCCATGGTTGGGTTTTCTTGAACCTGCTGTTTCTAGGAAATGACAGCGGAATCGTCGCACTGGATTTCGACCACGCCCTCGGAATCAATGAGGCACGCGCCTGCGGACAACATGTGGTCCACAAGATGGGCGGCCTTTTCCGGCACCCAGTCAACGAATGCCTTGATTTCCTGGCCCTCGGCCAGTCCCGCAGCGTTGCGGTGGTAGATGAAGCAGGAGCGAGTGCCGCCATCAAGCGGCAGGCCGGTATGGAACATCCAGGTGATGCCCAGCCAGGTACGGGACTCGGTTCCCTTGAGCCAGGAGTACTGTTCGCCAGAGTAGTCGCTGGACTTGAACTCCTCGATATTGAGCATCTCATTCCACTGCTGGGGACCGACTATGGCAAAACGATTGCCGTCATCAGGCACATCATTGGCGTTCAGCGTCCCAAAGGCCTGGAGGATCTTGTCCTTGGTCAGGCCGGTGGATGTCTCGGCAACCACGTTGAACGCGCCGTTCAGCTTGTCGATGATCAGCTCGTCGATCTTGCGCCCCAAAGCCCAGGCCCCGGCATTGGCGGCCACCTGCTGTTCGTTGCCCCTCTCCTTGATCTCGTCGAGTTTGTCGATGTACTCGGCGGCATACCAGTCAGACAGCGTGCAGGACACGGTGGAGTGGTTGAGATTCATCAGCGGGACGTTGCCGTGGCGAGTCTTCTTGCCTGCTGCGCCCTTGCCGACTTTCTGAAAGACGCACTTGGAGCCTTTGACCTTGGGCTGAAGACGCACGGTATGGCGCATCTTGGAGCCCTGGCCCTGATAGGCGTTGTGCACCATTTCGGTGTACTCGGTTACAAAGGCCTCGGTAATTGTCGTGGACATTTTCGTTTTTCTCCTCTTGATTTTCAGGTTAATGTCAATCCAGGTGTCCGAACTGCATCTTTCGAGCGGGTGTCCACGAATTGTCAGGGCAAAACCATTTCGCCGCTGCCATGTGAGGGCCGCCTTGAGACCTCCGGGCTGGGTGCGAACACTATACCCCCGGTTTTACCCCTCGGATAAGAACGGGCGTCAGAGGGGCAAAAAAGACCAAAAAAAGGGCAACATTTCCTGTTGACAAGGTTTTGAGAGGGGGGGGGAGTTGAGAACAAAAAGCAGAGTAAAAAAAGCCAAAAAAAAGGGCCTCACGACGAGTATCGCAAGGCCTTTTCTTTGGCTTTTATCTGGTACGGAGGTCCTGTTCTTTTTTCTCTTTTTCTTTTCAGAAAATATAAAAACCAAGTCGCCATCAGAACTCGAAAAGAAAGTATGCTACCCTCGGCTGAATCGTTAAATCACATCAACGAATTCGCAATCCAGACTACCAGCTTTTCCCACGGTGACGATAGCCATGGAGCCGAATTCACCAAGGGAGCCAGGGTTGAGGAGCTGAACGCCAGCGACCACTGACCAGTCGCGCTTGTGGGTGTGCCCATAGCAGACCAGATCATACTCCGGTCCAAAGGCCCGGGCGACCTTTCCAGCCACCTGGGAGCGCGGACCCCAGCCATGGGCCACACCGACCGTCAAGGGACCCAACTGAAAAGTCTTCATTGGTTCAAGCTGGCTCACAAGCTGTGGGTCCCAGTCACAATTTCCCCGGACACAGATGAAATTGCCATGTTGCATGAAGTAGGACCATGTCTCGACAGACGTGATATCGCCACAATGGACGAGCGCATCAGCCGGGCCGAGCCATTTGGCATAAACAGCGTCAAGCCAAAGAGATGGATTACCCATATGGGTATCTGAAATTACAGCAATCTTGAGGGAATGCATGGGGACTTGAAAGGCGAGGCTATTCCTCGACCTTCTTGGCCCGGAAGCGGATGTAGGCATCACGGACAGCGGCATACTTGTCAATGGCACCACCGGTCAGGACTTCGTACTCATTTCCCTTGAGTTGAAGCGACAGGGTGTTCACGTTCTTGTACACCCTGATGGCACCGAACTCCAAAAAGGTGAGGTCGCCATAGGAGAGCGGGTCCATATAGGCATCTGCAACCCAACCAACGGACTCACGAATGGAACTGGGACCGATAAAGGGCCAGACAAGGTAAATACCGTGGCCCATACCAGCCTTGCCGAGCGTCTGGCCGAAACCGTCAGCCGTAGGCCGCGCAGGTTCCCAGTTGCGCTTTCTGCCAGCGGTCACATCACCAAGTCCGAGAACACCAAAGGTCGTGTTCATCACAAACTTGGATGTTTCCATATAGGCCGCATCAAATTTTCCGGTAAGCATATTGTTCACGAAACGAACCGGGAACAGCAGGTTGGTGAAGAAATTGTTGACCCACTGGCGGGGCTTGGGCGGAACGACCCAGGCATACCCGGTCGCCAAAGGCTTGAATACGCCGTGGTAAAGGCCATCATTGAGATAGAACCAAGTCATATTCCAATATTTCAGGGGATCGGCAACGAGTTGTTCGCTGTCAGCGTATTCGTCATCAAAATCATCAAAATCCGCAGAGTCTTGCGCAGCCCGGCCAGAAAATTGAGCAAGCTGGGTAGGGCCGTCACCCTTGGCCGCAAAAGAAGTCCCCGTCACACTCGCAAGGAGGACGGCAACCAAAAGGCCAGCCAGAATTATACGATCCATTTTCTTAATATTTATCACGAGTCCGCTTGATCCTCTACAATTTCAAAATTATCAAGCTGCTGAACCCGTTTTAGTATCAGGTTCAGCAAATCTTCAGGGGTGCCATTGTGCAACACTTGAGCAAACTGGCTACGATAATTTCCCACAAGGCTCACGCCTTCTGCGACGATATCATAGATCATCCATTGTTCTTTAATTATTTTCAATCTAAATTCAACTATTATTTTCTTATCTTTATCAATTATTTCCGTGAGGACCTTGGCTTTCCTTCCAGAAATAAGTTCATTTTTATAGGTAACATTTTGTCCACCATAAGCAGGAATGCGTTTGAGATAACTTCGCTCAAGGAGCTGAATGAACGCATCGGTGAGATCGATTTGCATTTGCGGAGACATCTTGAGCCACGGCCTGCCGACAGACATTTTGGTCACTTCACGGAAGTCGATATATTTTTCAGCCGCCTTGAGGAGACGAGAAATGGCCTCGTCATGCTCCGCCGGGTCCTGCATGGTCTGGTCGGACAAAACTTCGATGAGTTCATCCGTGGCGGCCTTGACCCTGTCTGTGGGGCTCTGGTCCGCAAGGACCGCTGACGCACTGCCAGCGAATATACACAGGAAAAACAATGCCAGTATTATTTTTTTTGCAAACATATAAAGCACCTTTGAACCAGTCCTCGTTATACCTTGCCAAAAGCAAATTTACTGATCAGGTCTTCCAGATCAATGGCCGGTTGGGAATCGAACAGAGTGTCACCCGGATTGACGGGATCACCAAGTCCACCCGGATCGATCTTCAGATATTTGTCACCGATCAGGCCGCTGGTCTTGACCGACACAATGGCGTCGTCCATGAGCTTGACCTCTTTCTCGATCATCATGTCAACACGTGCCACATTCAGTTCCTGATCGAGCGAAATATCACTGACAAAACCGATTGAGACACCGTACATCTGAACCGGGGCGTTGACCTTGAGTCCGGCAATGTCAGTAAAATTGGCCCTGACCGGATAATACTTGTCCGTGAAAAGCTGAACATTTCCCAGCTTAATACTCATGTAGATGATGGCAAGAAGACCCACAAGCACAAAGAGACCAACCGCAGTTTCTTTTCTTAATTTCAGCATTATCCACCCTTTCGGACCGTTTCTTTTTCCCCGAGAAAATTATTGCAATTGCGCTTCAGCATGGCCGGGTCCAGCGGCGGCATGGTCAATCTGGGCGCATGCCGCTCTTCGGGAGCACGGTCTAAGAACCTGCGCAGATATGGGTCTTGTGTTTTTTCCAAGGTCTCTATGGTCCCCTGGTAGATACATTTCCCTTCACCCAGAATGACGACAAAATCAGCCAAGGCCCGCATGCTCGCCAGATCGTGAGTTACCACGACCATGGTCATGTCAAAATGGCGCATCATCTCCAGCAAGAGCTGGTCCAACTCTGCGGACATGACCGGATCAAGCCCGGAAGTGGGTTCATCACAGAGCAACACCTGTGGGTCCATGACCAGTGCACGGGCCAATCCGGCTCTTTTTCTCATGCCCCCGGACAGCTCATTCGGAAACAATTCAAGAGCGTGTCCAAGTTCGACCATGGACAGCCTGTCCTTAACAATATGCATGATTTGCTCTTCCTTGAGCCGAGTGTGCTCACGAAGAGGCAAGGCAATGTTGTCCTTGAGCCTCAGCGACCCCAGCAAAGCTCCGTCCTGAAAAAGGACACCCGTGCGCTGACGGATACAATGGTTCTCCCTTCTGGACAGGGAATCCATATCATGCTCGCCAAAGAAAATTTTCCCATCAATGGAGGGTTGAAGCTGAAGCACGTGTTTGAGCAACGTTGACTTGCCGGACCCGGACCCGCCCACAACCATGGAGAGCTTCCCGCCGGGAAACTCGATATTCAAATCGCTGACAATAGCGGTCTTGCCATATCCGATGGTCAGGTTTTCAAGTCGTATGCCAGGTGCCGTACTCACTCCAGACTCCTACCACAAAAGTGACGTCAGAATATAGTCTGCCGCCAGGATGGCAACACAGGATTTGACCACCGCACTGGTGGTGGACTGGCTGACACCTTCCGGGCCGGCATGGCCGGACCGGGTGTGGGTATAATATCCCTCGAAACAGCAAATTGTGCAGACCAGCACTCCGAAAATGATGGATTTGATAAATCCGCCCTCAACATCAGCCCAGTTCAGGGAGGATTGGACGCTCGCCCAGTACGCACCCTCGTTTGCACCGAGCAGCTTGACGCCGGTCAACCAGCTTCCCCACAGGGATATCAGGTTGAAAAACGCGGTCAGGATTGGAAAACTTAGCAGGCAGGCAGCCATTTTCGGGGCAACCAGATACCGCATGGGATTGATGTCCATAATGGTCAGGGCATCAATCTGCTCGGAAATCCGCATGACCCCGATTTCAGCGGTCATGGCCGACCCGGCCCGGCCCGTAAGCATGATGGCCGAAAGCACGGGAGCCAGTTCACGAACCATGGACATGGCAACAGCCGTGCCGAGAAATCCATCGGCCCCGAACGTGGAAAGGGCAAAATAGAGCTGCATGCCCATGACCATGCCGGAAAAAAGTCCAATCAGCGCGATAACACTCACCGACTGAACGCCGATGAAATAAATCTGGCGAACCATCTTGGAAAACTGGCCCCAGCCAGCAAACATCAGACGCAAGGCATCGAGGAGGAAAATGAACATTTTGCCCAATTCATCCACGGTTTCCATGCAAATGGTGCAGAGAAGCATCATAGGGAAAAAGGTTCCGCGTGCCTTTTCGGCCATAACTAAATCCACCCCAAGCGGATTATACTGATATTTTAGGCTCTTGACAGGGACAGGCCACATGGGATGGTCACCGGTCAACAGGCCAGAAATTACTAAGATGTACGTGTGTACCCAATATAAGGCTAAACGGCAAGAGTCTTGGGCTTTTTAAGGCTTCATCGGGAAAATTTCCTGACTCTTTTGGCGAACAGGCCTTACTCCCTCTTATCCTTGCCATTTTTTCTGGTCCACCACTCATGGTCCGGCCTCAGAAACCACCAATCCTTGTGATCGGTTTCCGCAATGGTCCTAGCCAGTTCCTGACCCCATTGTGTGCGCACCCGCTCCAGCGCGATGGCCAGCCAGTCGCCAGCATATTTATTACCCAGATCAGACTCTTCCTTGAGGTTCAAAATAAAATCGAGCTGGTCCGCATCCTGTGCCAATTTCGCCTCCAGACTCGCGGTTTCCTCAAGCTCTTCCCAATACCCCAGAATATCTTCCTCAATACCGGTCCCGCTGACGGCATGCCTGAGTGCCTCGGTCCGTTCCGAGCTATTGTAAATCCTGTTTACGTAATTAAAATCCCCGGTCCGCGCCTCATGCAAATCATGAAACAGACACATATATGTGGTCCTTGCCACATCCGCATCGGCCATGATCGCCAGCACATGCCCGATGACCGCCGTTCGAAACGAATGCTCGGCCACGTTCTCATTGCCCGTTCCGAGAAATTGATAACCCGTTCGGGGTGTCTTCCTGAGCATCCCGCACTCGTTGAGAAAATCGACAATACGGGTGTTCTTATCACGTTTTTTCATGTCTTCCATATGAATGCCTCGGCTATTGCGTATATGCCGTTTTACTATCGTTACTTATCGGTAGGTTGCCTTAAATACAATTCAGCACTGCCTTTTATGATCGATAATCCGCATTAATACTTACATATTCTTTAGTCAGATCAGAGGCCAGCAGCCTGGAGCTTCCCGGTCCGTCACCGAGGTCAAGGTGAATGACGATGTCGCGTTTCCGCATGATCGGGCCAAGCAGGTCGTCCATGTCGCCCGGTTCCGGGGTTCCGTTGCGAAAAACGAGAACACCACCGATCTTAAGGACCAGCTCTTCCGGGTTGAAATCTGCGCCGGAATAGCCAGCCGCGCAGATGATGCGGCCCCAATTCGGATCACTGCCAAACAGTGCGGTCTTGACCAGCGGCGAATTGCCCACGGCCCGGGCTACCAGCCCGGCATCCTCATCGGATCTGGCACCGGAAACCTCGATAAAGGCGACTTTGGTGCCGCCCTCGGCGTCCATTACTATCTTGTAAGCAAGCTCTTCCAGCACGCTGAGCAAATGCTTGCGCAGCAGGATGCAGTCGGCTTCGGATTCGATGACCACACCGGACGCGCCGTTGGCGAGCGTCATGACGCAATCGTTGGTGGACATATCCCCATCCACCGTCACCCGGTTGATGGTCAGGTTGACGCAATCAATGAGCATTGCCTGCCACGCCCCGGCTGAAATATCAGCATCGCACATGATGAAACTGAGCATGGTCGCCATATTCGGGCTGATCATGCCCGCCCCCTTGCACATACCGAGCAGACGGACCTCGCCGCCTTTCAACTCGAAACTCGCCTCGGCCAGCTTGTGCACGGTGTCAGTGGTCATGATCGCTTTGGCAACATCTTTAGGACCGGAGGTCGCAAGGCTTTTGCCAAGCGCAGGCATGGCGGATTCCCATTTGTCCATGTCAAACTGCGCCCCGATGATTCCTGTGGAAGCCGGGAGCAGTTCGTCCGCCGGGACATCAAGTGCCTTGGCAGCCAGATTCAGGGTGTCACGGCAGTTGTTCCGGCCTTCATCACCGGTGCAGGCGTTGGCCTGACCGGAGTTGACCAGAAATCCGCTCATCTTTCGACCGGTGCCAAGCATTTCCTTGCATTGCAGAACCGGCGCGGCCTGAAATCTGTTGGTGGTGAAAACACCAGCCGCCACAGCCGGAATCTCGCTGACAATGGCTCCGAGGTCGAGCTTGCCAGCCGTCTTGAATGCTGCCCGGGTCGCGGCAAATCTGTACCCTTTGGGTGTA
>JAFLJW010000209.1 GCA_022712815.1 Pseudodesulfovibrio sp.
GAGCTTGGCGCAGTGGTCAAACAGGTGAAATAGCTTTTACTCTCTCTCTTCTCTCCTCTTATAATTAGTCATGTGTAGAACCGAACCAATGATCGGTTCCATTGCTACAAGTTCTTTTTTCCTCCAATTATGGGATGATGAAAAGCCCTATCAGGGGGGGCTGTCTGCACAAGAAACGAATGCAATGGAAAGAACCCTACAGGATCATGGTCGTCCTCCTCTTGGCGGCCTTGCTTGCCCCCGCAGCCGCAACTGCGGGGCAGTTCTTTCCTGATTCCAGAGTGGAAGTCTCCCTTTCCGGCAGACATATGGCGTATCTTGGTCTGGAAAAGGGGCTTTTGAGGATTAGGATGCCTTTTTTTTCATGATTTTTTCACATACGAGCAGGGACGTGGCCGTCAGCGAGTAGCCCCGGAAACCCGAAACAACATGGCGGTTCCGGTTTTTGGCTGGAACCGCTTTCTTTCAGGAAGATGATCACAAAACGCATAATGCATGACAAATAAAGGAAGACTATGAAACGACTGACACTGATACTATTGGTTCTGGCCCTTCTTTGTACCGCTCCGGCCCGGGCTGGGGACCTTTTTCCCGATGTCACCCTGTTGGGTGCGATGAGCGATACCCAGAAAGAATACCTTGGTGTTTCAACCGAGGGCTTCAAGATATCTGATATCAAGGCGGAGTATGTCTTTGTCGAGGTCTACAGTATGTACTGCCCCATTTGCCAGGTGGATGCTCCGAAACTCGAGGATATCCATACCAAGATAGGCCTGACCGGGGGTAGCGACAGGATCAAGTTCATCGGGATCGGTGCAGGTAATACCCCGTTTGAAATTGAGTTCTACCGTAAAAAATTCAGTGTGGCCTTCCCCCTTTTTGAAGACCCCGACTACATCATCCACAAGGCTCTCGGAGAAGTCGGAACCCCATCATTCTATTTGGTGAAACTCAAGGGCGGTTCCATGGAAATTCTCTTTTTTCAGGAGGGAGAAATCAAGGACACGGATGGTTTGTTCAAGATCCTCATGGACAAAACCGTGCAGTAGCGGAGAAAGAAAATGAAACAATGCATACGCTTTACAGCGTTCATGGTCTGCCTGTTGGTCGCCCCTGCGCTGGCGGATAATCCCAAGGTCTATCCCGTGGGCAGTCTCAAGCCCGTGGATTCAGTTCTCAAGGTCAAGGTGGGCGATCCTGCCCCTGATTTTGAACTGCCGGCTTTGAAGGGCGGAACGGTGCGCCTGAGTGACTTCAAGGGCAAGAAAAACGTGGTGCTTTCCTTTGTGCCTGCTGCCTGGACTCCGGTCTGCTCGGACCAGTGGCCCGGATACAATCTCGCCATGGAACTCTTTGACCAAAGCAACGCGAAACTCATCGGCATCAGTGTGGACAACACCCCGACCCAATACGCCTGGACCAAAGAAATGGGCGGTATCGAGTTCACCATACTTTCGGATTTCTGGCCCCACGGCGCAGTGGCCGACACATACGGTCTTCTGCGCTCAAGCGGCGAGGCTGAACGCGCCCTCATCATCATTGATATGAAAGGAATCATTCGCTACATCGACGTCCACGACATCAACCTGAGGCCCGATCTGGGCATACTGATTGGTGAGTTGCAGAAGCTCAATCAGCAGGATTGACGAGACCGGTGCTGACTTATTGCGACCGCAGAGCCTCTTTCTCGGTGTCGAAAAGTTTTGCCAGCTTGGTGATGCCGATCCTTTCAAATACGGCCTTGAAGTTGCTTGATAGCCCGGCCAGAACAACGCGTACGCCTTGATCTCGGTTTTGCGTGAGCAGTACGGTCAGGGCGGTAATGCCCGCACCGTTGATGGAGGCGTTTTTATCGAAATCGATGAGGATGAGGTCTTTTTCAAGGGTCTTGGCCTTGGTGAAGACTTCAGAGAGGTGCGGAATCGTATGGGCAGTAATATTGCCACGTACACTGATGACCGCTGCGTCCGGGCGTTCGGTCAGCCCGATCTGGCTCTCTTCATTTTTGGCGATGGCCAGCCGTTCCCCGGCGCGGGTCAGGGCCTGTTCCAGAGCTTCGCGCTGGAGCGGCTTGTTGATGAAATCCGTGGCATCAAGATTGAGTGCCTGGATGGCGAGGTCCATGTCTCCGTGGCCAGTGATGACGATTACCTCAGTCTGCGGATTGATTTTCTTGATTTCCTTGAGCACCTCGATACCGTCCATGACGGGCATCTTGATGTCGGTCAGGACCAGTCCCGGGGATTCCTTCCTGAATATATCCAAACCATCCTGACCATTTTCCGCGGTCAGGATATCGTAGCCGTAGGCCGTGAGCAGCAGCGTGAACATTTTCAGGGTAGGCCGCTCGTCGTCGATAACCAGTATTTTTTCCTTCATGTCATGGTCCTTTATGTTCCTGGTCCTTCATAATCCCGGATTTTAGCGGGATCAGTTTTTATACTTTGGAACTTCCTCGCTCGACAGCAGCAGGGAATTCCATGCGAAAAACGGTTCCGTAGTTTTTTTCGCTCCTGATGCGGATTACTCCGCCATAATCCTTGACGATGCCATATGTGATGGCCAGACCAAGGCCCATGCCTTGTCCCGCTTCCTTGGTGGTGAAAAACGGTTCAAAGACCTTTTGCTTGTCTTCGTCGTTGATTCCTGTGCCTGTGTCTTCGATCTCGACATAGACGAGCTTGTCCTTTGCGCCGGTGCTGATCATGATCCGGCGGCCACACACCGCGTCATGGGGCGAGGAGCAGTCATTGATGGCATCTCTGGCATTGGCTACCAAATTGAAAATAACTTGTTGTAGTCTGTTGGAGTGGGCCAGTACCGGAGGCATGTTTTCGCTTAAGTGGAGTTCGAACCGGATATTGTCCAGCTCGAATTGGCGTCTTATCATGGACAAAACCGCCGTGATAGGCTGGTTGAGGTCCACTCGCTCCTCGATCAGGTCGGACTTGCGGCCAAAGGACCGCAGGGTGTTGATGATCTCGGCGGCACGGTCTACCTGAGTGGAAATTTCACGGACAACTTCAAGAAAATGTTCCTTTGGGACATCCATGTCCTCTTCTTCCATCATGGAGAGGAACTCACTGCCCATCTTGATGGCGTTGAGCGGTTGATTGATCTCGTGGGCCACGCCAGCAGACATTTCACCCAGGGATTTCATCTTGCCTGCCTGAATGAGCTGGGCGTCCTTTTCGATGATCGTTGTAATATCGGTGACCGCGATGATGATCGCGTGGCGGCCCCTGTATGAAATGGGGCAGGCGTGCATGTTCACAAAGAAAGGTTTGTTGTCCTTCTTGTAATGAAGCTGTTTGGGGAAATAGGCGCAACCGCTGCCGCCCTCGGAAAAATAGGTCAGGCAGCCCCTGTTGTGGTCCGGTCCGAG
>JAFLJW010000392.1 GCA_022712815.1 Pseudodesulfovibrio sp.
AATTATGGAACTGCCCGGGCGCATATCCGCAGTCAGAAACGCCGAGGTCAGAGCCCGTGTGGCTGGCATACTGCTCAGCCGTAACTTCGAAGAAGGTAGCTACATCGAGAAGGGGCAAACTCTCTTCCACATTGACCCGGCCTCATCTTTGGCCGCCCGGGCCCAGGCCACGGCTGATCTTGCCAAGGCGGAAGCCAGCATGTTGGACTACGAGGCCACCCAGAACCGCTACCGCCCTCTGCTCGCGGCCAAAGTGATCAGCCAGCAGGACTACGACACAGCTGCCGCCAACTACAAGGTTGCCAAGGCGGAAAAAGAGGCCGCCGAAGCTGCGGTCAGGACTGCCACCCTGAACCTGAGCTATGCCACGGTTAAAGCACCCATCTCGGGCAAAATCGGGGCCGCTTACGTCACCGAGGGTTCCTTGGTAGGCAAAAACGAGGCTACTGCCCTGGCCAAGATACAGCAACTCGATCCCATCTATGCGGACCTGAATCAGCCCGTGACCGAGTACCTCCAGATGCGATCCGCCATGAACGCGAGCAAAAAATCCGGCGAGAAGCCCGAAGTTTGGGTCCACATCGAAAATGTGAACTACACCGAGAAAGGCCGTTTGCTCTTTTCCGACGTATCCGTAAATGAAAAGACCGGCCAAGTTTCCTTGCGTTGCGAATTCCCCAACAAGGAAGGGATGCTTTTGCCCGGCTTGTTCGTTCGTATCCAGATCAAGCTGCCCGAGGACGGTAGCACCATCTACATTCCTCAACGTGCGGTCGCCATGTCCGTGACCGGAGATTCCACCGTCTATGTACTGGACGATCAGGACATTGTTCAGGTCCGGCAGGTCAAGACCGGTGAGATGCGAGACAATCTGTGGCAGATCGTGGAAGGGATCCAACCGGGCGACCGGCTGGTGGTCAACGGTGCCGGCAAGGTCAAGTCCGGCATGAAGGTCTCCCCCAACCAGAGCGGTCCTGACAAGGCAGTCAAGCAGTAGTAGTCAGCAACCTCATACGCAACAATCCATTTTCAGGAATCCCATATGTCAGATTTTTTTATCAACAGGCCTAACTTCGCTTGGGTCGTGGCTATTTTCATTTCCTTGGGGGGCATTCTGGCCATCCCGTCCTTGCCGGTGGAAAAATTCCCGCAAGTGGCCCCGCCGCAGATCGCCATCTCGCTGGTCTATCCAGGAGCCTCGGCCTCCATCCTCACCGATACGGTTGTCAGCCAGATCGAAGAGAAACTTAACGGAGCCAAAGGACTGCTGTATTATGAGTCAACCAGCTACTCCAACGGCACAGCGGATATCACGGTCACGTTCAAGCCCGGCACCGATCCGGACTTCGCTCAGGTTGACGTGCAGAACCGGCTTTCCAACGCGGAATCGAGTCTGCCTCAAGCCGTTCTCGACCACGGCATCAAGGTGGAGCAGACCAGCTCTGGCTTCCTGATGGCTTACGCCATGGTTTACACCGACGGCAACGAAAACCGGGACTCGCAACTTCTGGCGGACCTCATGGCCCGTAACGTAAACAACGAAATCCGTCGCGTGGATGGCGTGGGCAAGGTCCAGTTCTTTGCTGCGGAAAGTGCCATGCGAGTTTGGGTTAATCCACAAAAATTGCTCGGCTACGAGCTGTCCATCGCCGATGTTAACTCGGCCATCCTAGCCCAAAACATTCAAGTTCCCGCAGGCAGTTTCGGCACCAGGCCCGGCAATGTTGACCAGGAATTATCGGCCACCCTGATTGTTCAGGGCATGCTGGAAAACCCCGAGGAATTCGGCCGCATCGTACTGCATGCCGATATCGACGGATCGGTAGTCCGGCTGTCCGACGTGGCTCGCATCGAGGTCGGTCCGGAGTCCTACAACTTCCAGTCCCGGCTTAACGGCAGGGACACGGCGGTAGCGGCGGTGCAGTTGGCCCCGGGCGGCAATGCTCTGGGTACGGTGGAACGTGTCCGGGCACGGCTCGACGAAATCCAGACGACCTTGCCCGCGGGAGTTACGCTGGAGATACCACTCGATACGTCCAAATTCGTAGACGTGGCCATCGAAAAGGTGGTTCACACCCTGATTGAGGCCATAGTTCTGGTCTTTCTGGTCATGTTCCTGTTTCTACAGAATTTTCGCTACACCGTGATCCCATCCATCGTGGTACCCGTCTGCCTGCTGGGTACATTTGGCGTCATGTACGCGATAGGATTCTCCATCAATATGATGACCATGTTCGGCATGGTTTTGGCCATCGGTATCCTGGTCGACGATGCCATTGTGGTAGTGGAAAATGTGGAACGCATTATGTCTACGGAGGGATTGTCACCCAAGGAAGCCACAAGCAAAGCCATGAAGCAGATATCCGGGGCCATCGTGGGCATTACCCTGGTACTGTCCGCTGTATTTTTCCCGCTGGGCTTCATGAGTGGATCGGTGGGCATCATCTACCGCCAATTCGCAGTCTCCGTGGCCGTGTCCATCCTCATCTCCGGATTCCTGGCCCTGACCATGACCCCGGCTCTGTGCGCTACGCTGCTCAAACCCGTGGCCAAAGGATCCCACGAAACCAAGGAAGGCTTTTTCGGCTGGTTCAACCGCCGCTTCGACACGCTTGGCACGAGGTACCAGAGACTGACCAGCTTTCTGATAAACCGAACCGGGCGGATGATGCTCATCTACATGGTCATCCTGATTGTCCTCGGCTATGCGTACATGCGCCTGCCGTCCGCCTTTGTGCCGTCTGAGGACCAAGGCAGAATGATCATCAGCATGCAGTTGCCCCCGGGTGCCACCTATTCACGGACACTGACTCAGGCAAAAAAGATGGAAGAGTTCCTCAACGACGACCCCGCCATTGACAACGCCTTTGCCGTGCTTGGCTTCAGCTTCTCCGGCCAAGGTCTGAACGCTGCCGCTGTCTTCCCCATGTTCAAGGACTGGTCCGAACGCGGCGAAGGTGAGTCGGCCGATGATCTGATCCTCAAGGCAAACATTTTCTTATCGACCATTGACGATGGGTTTGCCTTTGCCGTCAACCCGCCGCCAATCGACGGCCTGGGCAACACCGGCGGTTTTGCCCTCCGTCTGGAGGATAAGGCAGGCGTGGGCCGCGCAATTCTGGGCAAAGCCGCAGGCATGGTCCTGCAACAGGCAAACGCCTCGCCCTTGTTAGCCTATGCCCGTCTGGACGGATTGCCCGACGCCCCCCAGCTCCGCCTGGAAATCGACCGCGAACAGGCCGAGACCCTGGGTGTCAGCTTCCGCGATATCAACACCATCCTGTCCAGTGCCTTCGGCTCCAGAATGATCAATGATTTCGCCAACAATGGAAGGATGCAAAGTGTGGTCGTTCAGGCCGACTCCGAGTACCGACGAAACCCGGAAAGCCTCAACAAACTTTACGTGCCCAACTCCACCGGTGACCAAGTTCCTCTGACTTCGGTGATCAGAACCAAATGGGAAACCGGACCGGTGCAGGTGGTCCGCTACAACGGATACCCAAGCTATAAAATCACAGGCAGCCCCGCCCCGGGCAGCAGTTCGGGTGAGGTCCTGACCGAGATAGAGCGAATCATGCAAAATCTGCCCAAGGGCATCGGCTATGAATGGACCGGACTCTCCTATCAGGAGAAGCAGTCCGGTTCACAGGCTCCAATGCTCTTCTCTCTGGCCCTGCTCGTGGTGTTCCTGCTGCTGGTAGCCCTGTACGAAAGTTGGGCCATCCCGCTGTCGGTCATGCTTATCGTGCCCATCGGGGCCTTGGGGTCCGTGGCCGTGGTCACCCTGCTGGACATGCCCAACGACGTGTACTTCAAGGTCGGCCTGATCACCATTATCGGCCTGGCTGCCAAAAACGCCATCCTGATCGTGGAATTCGCCAAGGAGCTTCACGACAACGGCATTGGACTCAAGGAAGCCGCCATCCAGGCCGCACGATTGCGCTTCCGCCCGATCATCATGACCTCTCTGGCCTTCATTCTGGGCGTCATCCCCCTGGCCATCGCCACCGGGGCCGGAGCGGCCAGCCAAAGGGCCATCGGCACGGGCGTCATCGGCGGCATGTTGAGTGCCTCGGTGCTCGGCATCATCTTCGCACCGGTCTTCTTCGTCGGGGTCCTGTCCCTAGCCGAACGCTTCCGAGGCGGTAGTCGTAAAACAGGCGAAGCCCCAGCCAACACGCCATCCGAATAGGTTTGTCAAACCGACTCCGGCGGGATATGCTCAACAGCAGTCCCGCCGGGGCCAGAACGCATTGCGTTATCGAGAAAACGCCATGAATATATACATACTGCTAGTGGAAGATGACCTTGATCTTGCCGCCTCACTCATCGAATACCTTGAATTGGAAGGCATCACCTGTGACCATGCCGCCAACGGCATCCACGGACTGCAACTCGCCCGGGAATGTAAATACGACGTCATCGTGCTCGACCTCATGCTCCCCAAGCTCAACGGCCTGAGCATGTGCTCCAAACTTCGGAGCGACGGCCTGGATGTTCCGGTGCTGATGACCACCGCCCGGGACACTCTGGACGACAAGATCGAGGGCTTTGAATCCGGGGTGGACGACTACCTCGTCAAGCCTTTTGCCATCAAGGAACTGCTGATTCGCGTCCAGGCCCTCGCCAAACGCAGAAGCAGCCAGGCGAGACGGTACGTGATCGGCGATCTGGAGGTGAATACGGAGCAGCATCAGGCCACTCGTGCGGGGGTGAAGCTGGCTCTTTCCCCTAAGGAATGGGCCCTGCTGGAATACATGGTCAAGATGAGCCCGAACATCGCCCTGCGGGATGAGATGCAGCGAGCCGTATGGGGCGAGTCCCTGCCCGCAAGCGACAGCCTCAAAGTGCACATACACAAATTGCGGCAAAAGGTGGACAAGCCCTTTTCACAGCCCCTGATCAAAACTGTCCCCGGCGTGGGATTCGTCATAAAGGAACCAAGTGAAGTGTAGGCGAAGCTTAAAAAAAACGATCATGTCCTACTTCGTACTCACATGCGTGGTACTGGTGATCGGATACACCATTTTTCTGAGCCACTATTTGACCCGCGGCTTCTCGCTCTTTGTAGAATTCCGCCTGGAGGAGGTCGCCGGGAACTACCTACACGCATTCGCCAGGGACACCAAGACACCGTTGCCGATAGAGGGCCCCATCAAAGGCTACGGTCGGTATGACGATTTGCCTGCCGACATCCGCGCGGCCACCACGCCCAACCAACTCAAGAAGCAGCTATTCACATACGTCCACAATGACAACAAACACTATGAAATTTACAGTTTT
>JAFLJW010000154.1 GCA_022712815.1 Pseudodesulfovibrio sp.
CGGTTGTGAAGCAGCCAGAGCAGACAAAATACATACCCTCCCATGAGGAAAAGAGCAACCTCCATACCGGATTGCCGTGTTCTCACAAAAAGGCTAAGAATTTTTCATGCCCAAGATTCGCAATCTGAACATCGCCACCAAGCTCTCTGTCTGGGCGTGCACGCTGATCGTCATTTTCTTCGCCACCACGGCCTACCTCTTCCAGCAGGTCAGGCAGGATGCCGAGGTCTCAAGCCGTATCGTCAGTGTCAATCACGATCTGGATTCTGCCATTCAGCGCATGCTGGAGAGGCTGTACAGCGTGCAGGACAATATCCGCAGGTACAAGCTCATCGGCGGGGACGAAGCCGTTGGTTACATCGTCGAAGACCTGACCCGGTTTGGCGAAATCCTCAATAAAACCCTTGAAAAGCATCCCGAATACGCTGACGAATGGCAGAGTTTGTCTCTGGAATACGAGATTACTCTGGACCCGAGCGAAACGCCGGGCGACAGCCTGACCCCGGATGAAACTGTTCGGGAATGGTCTGACATTCTGGAACAAAGCCTGCTCGACAATGTTGCGGATATGGAAATGAGCCTGACCAAATTGCATGAGGCCGGGCGGCACGCAGCGGATATCGGACTCTACGGTCTCATTCTTTGCCTTGTTCTGGGCGTTGGAGGCAGTCTGGTTCTGGCCTACTTCCTGAAACGATCCCTGACCGAGGTTTACCGGGGCATCCGGGAGCTTGGCACCGGGGCATCCCCCCGCGATGTACGTGTTCTTTCCGGCGACGAACTGGGTGAACTGGCCCTTGCCTTCAACGCCATGGCGGCCCGGTTGCGCCGCGAGGAAAAGATGCGTTCCGATTTCATTGCCATGCTCAGTCACGAAATCCGCACCCCGCTGACCAGTGTGCGCGAGGCCGTGGACCTTGTAGGTTCCGGCACCTTTGGTGAGATCAATGAAAAGCAAAAGCGATTCCTTTCCATTGCGGAAAAGGAATCCATCCGCCTCTCCGAACTCCTCGCCCGGCTGCTGACCGTCTCCCGCATGGAATCCGGCGAGCTTGACCTGAAATATCAGGAAACAGACGGCACCAAGCTTGTCCAATCCTCCCTTGAACGCCTCGGACCTGCTGCACAGGCCAAAAAAATTGAGCTTGAATCGAAAATAACCGACTCCAGCTTGCCGCTCCGCGCCGATCCAGGGCATGTCCAACAGGTGCTCATGAATCTCATCGGCAACGCAATCAAGTTCTCGCCCGAAGGCGGGACCGTCAGCGTTAAAGCCAATAGTGCCGACGGCAAGGTCGTTTTTTGCATCAGAGACACCGGTCCCGGTATTCCCCAAAACGAACATGAACGAATATTTCACAAGTATTACCGCGAACCTCATGTCCGCGAAAGCGTGGATGGAGCGGGACTGGGACTGGCCATTTCCAAACGCATCGTGGATGCACACGGTGGCCGTATCTGGCTCGACAGCGAAACCGGACGCGGTTCGATCTTCTGCTTTTCCCTGCCAATAAAGAAGGACAACAGATGAAAACGAAACTGACCATCCTGACCATCCCGACCATCCTTGTGGTGGACGATGACGACGCCATCCTTCAGGTGCTGGAGGCCCGTCTGCTCTCAGCCGGACTAAACACGCTCCTGGCTGACCGGGCCGAAACCGCTCTGGAAATGCTGGCTTGCGAGCCGGTGGATATCATCGTCTCGGATGTCAGGATGCCCGGCATGGGCGGACAGGGACTGCTCAAGGAAGTCCTCGCAAACTGGCCGCATATCCCGATCATCATGCTGACCGCCCACGGCACCATCTCGGATGCGGTGGGGTCCATTCAGGCCGGAGCCGCTGATTACCTGACCAAACCGTTTGACGGCAAGGAACTGGTCCGCCGAATCAGGGCCATACTGGATGGGAAAAAGTCAGCCCCGACCGCCAAAGTCGCCATATCAAAAGACAACGGACTCAGGGGTGGCAAAGCCCCGGCCATGGCGCGGTTTCTCGAACTCCTTGAGCGCGTGGCCCATTCCACGGTCACTGTCCTGCTCTTTGGCGAATCCGGCACCGGCAAGGAAAAAGCCGCCAAAATCCTGCACGATCACAGCCCCCGCGCCAAGAACCCTTTTGTCGTGGTGGACTGCGGTTCCACCCAGCCCACTTTACTGGAAAGCGAACTGTTCGGCCACGTCAAGGGATCGTTCACCCATGCACTCAAAGACAAGAAAGGACTGATCGAGGAAGCGGATGGCGGCACCTTGTTTTTGGACGAAATCGGCAACATTTCACCGGAAATGCAAACACGACTGCTCCGTTTCCTGCAAGAAGGAACCATCCGCCGGGTGGGCGACACTCGCGAGCGAACCCTGTCCTGCCGCATTGTTGCGGCCACCAATGCGAACCTGCCGCTGATGGTCAAAAACGGTGATTTTCGTGAAGACCTCTACTACCGCCTAAAAGTCGTGACCCTGTCCATTCCGCCCCTGCGCGACAGAAAAGAAGACATTCCCATTCTGGTCGATGGCTTTGTCGAGGACTTGTGCAAAGAGCAGAAACGACCTGTGGCGACCATCACGCCTGCTGCCATGGAAAAACTTTCAGGCCACCCCTGGCCCGGCAATGTGCGTGAACTCAGGAACACCCTTGAGGCCGCCCTGGTCTTCTGCCAGGGTAATACCATTGAAGCGACCGATCTCCAGATTGAAGAGCCGCCAAGAGACTCTCCGGCAATGACCAACTCCGGATTATCCTTGGAAAACAATGAAAAAGAGACAATCATCAAGGCTCTCAAGCATTGCAATGGAGTCAAGAAAGATGCTGCCGACACCCTTGGCATCAGCCGCAGAGCCATTCATTATAAAATCAAAAAATATGGAATCGGCGACCCAAGAGACGAGTGAAGCAGACTGTAATTAACTCAATCAATTCTCTGTGATTTTTTTGAACAGACATATTCCTGCACTTCGGGTATGATGCGGAACGTTATTTTCAGTTTTATGCCAGTATTCATTATTATTTCGGCTTTTAGCGCACCATCGGGCTTGCAACAATCCAACCCCTTGGTTATATATAAGGTTCAGACCTTATCGAACTTTTGCGTGTTACTTCTCTGGAGACAATTCAATGAGCGAAACCAATATTCTGCTTGAATCCGGTACCAACGAGCTGGAAATCGTCGAATTTTATCTCGATGAAGAACGCGAGAACGGAGACTACAGAGGTTTTTACGGCATCAACGTAGCCAAGGTTCTGGAAATCATCCAGTTGCCCGCTCTCACGGAAATGCCCGAAGCCTCGCACGATGCAGTGCTTGGAGCTTTCAACCTGCGCGACGAGATCATCCCGCTCATCGACCTGGCTGGCTGGCTCAAGAAAAGTCGGGTTCAGACAGACGAGCCAAAGGTCATCGTCACTGAGTTCAACCGGACCAAGAGCGCATTTCTGGTTTCCGGCGTGACCCGCATCCATCGCATCAACTGGAATGAAATAGAGGCCCCTTCGGGTTATGTTTCCGCGCTGACTCTCAACTCCATCACCGGCGTGGTCAAATTTACCGACCGCATCATCTTCATCCTTGACATGGAAAAGATCTGCATGGATCTCAACCCCGAAGCGATTCCCATCGAAGAACCCACCGAAGCCATCAAGCAGGCCATCGCCCAAAAGGAAATCAAGGCACTGGTGGCCGACGATTCCACCATGGCTCGCAAGATGATCACCGGTATTCTGGAAAAAGCCGGAATCAAAGTGCATCCCGTGGAAAACGGAGAACTCGCATGGCAATACTTGATGGCCATCAAACGCAAATCACTTGAACGGGACATAGCACTGCAAGATTACGTGGATATCGTTGTTTCGGATATCGAAATGCCTGTCATGGACGGGCACACCCTGACCAGACAAATCAAGGAAGACCCCGTACTCAAGGCGATCCCGGTCGTGTTGTGCTCCTCGATCATCACCCAGACACTGCGCCACAAGGGCGTTGCCGTGGGCGCGAACGATCAGGTATCCAAGGCCGATCTGGGTGAATTGGTCCCAATCGTCCACACCCTGATAAACAAAGAAGCCAAAGACTAGCTCGGCCTTGGGCTGGTAATAAATCCATGAAAATAAAATCTGCCGGGAAATACTTTTCCTACGTTGCCAGGCAATTTCCCGTGATGTGCTCATCTGGAGCTTTCCCGCTCATGCCTCCTGTGACCGAAGCTTCCAAATGGCTGGACCGATTTGACGACCTGTCCCAAAAAGGAATCGCCAAACACATTGCCAAACTGACCCTCTTCAAGAGCGACTTCATGGATGCGGAAGCCAAAGGGACCACCCTTGAGGAGCAGAGCCATGCACGAGCTCTTGCACTCAGCGTGAGTGGTGTCATCACTGAGCTAAATTTCATCAGGGCCTGGGAGAAAAACCCGGAACTCTATCTGGAAATCGCCTTCACCGGTCTGGAACAAGCTGTCGCAATGCCCGCCAAATCTGAAAAAGTCAGGCAAAAACGTTTTCTCAAACGACTTAAGGATATCCCCGGCCTGCTCAAACTGGCACCGACCAATATCGAGGCCGTCAGCCTTTCAAGCCGGGCAATGACCCAGACCATGATCCGCGACTGCGCCCGATACCTGAACGAGCTGGAAAAAAGCGAACTCGGCACAATCGGAAAAGCTCCCCGCTATCTGGCGGACACCCTCACCGCGCTCAGGGATTTCGACAGGTTCGTGACTTCACGCCCGGAAATTCCAGAGTCAAAAGGCCCGCTCTTTACGGACATGGGCAAAAACGTGCTCGGCACAACCAAAACGCCGGAAGAAATCTACGCCATCGCAGAGGATGAGTTCAATCATCGCCTCACTTCGCTCAACAAGCTCAGTTCCGAGTCAGGCAACGGATCGGACTGGAAAAATCTGCACGACAACTATGAAGGACCGGACTGCGACAAAATGGAAGCGCAGGACGTTATCATCAGGGAAATCCACCGCTTGCGTCGCTTCATGCTGGAATCATCTCTGCCAGGAGTCTTCAACGACAGCGGACTCAACATTGTTCCTCAGCCTCTGCACAGGGCTTCCACCCTGCGTCCCATCCACTATGACCCTGCTCTGGGTGCATGGGATGCCGAGCCATCCCGTTGCTATGTCAGCCCCCAACTTTTCATGGGCCGGGGGTTCCGGGACAATCCGGCCAGACTGGCCCGGATACGCCGGGAATACATATTCATGACCGCCAGGCAAACCTATCCCGGCCGCCATCTGCTCGACTCCCAACGCCGCGCACTTGGCGATTCACCGCTTT
This sequence comes from Pseudodesulfovibrio sp., assembly GCA_022712815.1. Classification (GTDB taxonomy): domain Bacteria; phylum Desulfobacterota; class Desulfovibrionia; order Desulfovibrionales; family Desulfovibrionaceae; genus Pseudodesulfovibrio. Next base: position 5,285 of record JAFLJW010000154.1, read on the forward strand.
CCCAGATGACCAATCCCCTGTTCATGGCTGGCTGGCTGGCCTTTGCCGAGAACCTGCTGGAAGAACTCGGATATCTGGAAGACCCGCTGGATCGCGTGGTTCACCATCAACGCGGCTTGTGTCGCTCCGCCCTGGCCATGATTGATGCGGGGTTGGCCGCAGACACTCTGGATCAAGACAAATGCCTCGCCATTTTGAGTGATGTCGGCTTTTCCAGAGAGGAATCCCTGGACCATATCCGCACCATCCACCTGGCTCCGGCCAGTCGAATCATGCCGGTCCTGGGATTATACGAAATCACCTTGCTCAGAAAAGAGTCAAACATGGAACTCGGCCCGTTCTGCAAAGCCTTGTTTGCTGGCGGACAACTGCCATTCCAGTTCATCGCGCAGCAAATGCGGAGAAACTAGCCCCCTCCGGACGACTCTTCCGATATCTTCTGATTAACTGAAACTAGAGAGTGAGCAAATTTCCTATTTCGGAAAGATGAGTGACGCGGGTTGCCTTGACCCTTTCGGACAGGATTTCTATTTTTTCGATGTTGATCAGGAAGAATGTTGCAAGATCACCGTCCAGCTTTCCTTCATCAATTTCCTTCTTTAAAATCTTGACGGCCTCGCTTCGGGTGAAGGCGGGTTTGTAATGGCGTTCCTGAGTCACGGCATCGTAAATATCAACGATGGACATCAAGCGACTCTGGAGAAAAATATCATCCGCCATCAAACCATCAGGATACCCACTGCCGTCCATGCGTTCATGGTGCTGGCGGATGATGGTCAGCATGTTATCATACCCTTCCTGCATGGGAATATGCTGGAGGATACGTTCGCTTTCCGCCGGGTGCCGCTGAATTTCCAATCGCTCCTCAAGTGTCAGGTTGCCGTATTCAAGCAGGAGGACTTCCAGTTCATCATCGTACAGCAGCGGCAACTTGTCGTTACCCACCTGCCATGATTGCTCTCCCAGATTCTTGATATATTCCAGATCTTCCTTACCCGGAGTCATTGATTTGTTGACGCTTCGGACACGGTCATAGGCCTCGACCCAGTTGAAATCGGAGGCCTGACCGAAAAGCTGGAAACGGGCGCGGAGCACTTCCATGCGGCGTTCCGGCAAACGTGTGTTTTTGGTCAGCACATCTTCCTTGATGCCAATCTTGCCAACATCGTGCAAAATGCCCGCGTAATAAAGTTCCCGCAGTTCCTCGTCGGAGAAACGGATATCCGTAAAACCGGCATCCTCGTTCAAAGCATAGGCAAAGGCCACGGCCAGATGTGCCACACGCTCGGAGTGACCGGCGGTAAACGGGTCTCTGGAATCAATCGCTTCGGCCAACGCTTGCAGGATGGCGTTCATAAGTCTCTGCACACCCTCGAAGTTGAAGGCGTTGCTAACGGAAATACCAGCCACTGAGGCCAGGGTCGCAAGGCTTTTGCGATGGGCGGCCTCGAATAAATCCTTGTTCTCGGAGGCGAGAATCAGAACACCTTCGCACCGGTTGGGCGAAACAATCGGGATAAGGGCCATGGAACCGAGTCCTGACAATTCATCGTCCCAACGGCTTTCTTTATCAAGGTTGTTAATAATTTCGCCACGCCCGTCCTCGGCCACCTGGATGAACAAATCGCTGTCCGCCAGGGCTTGCAAATTGCTGCCAAAGGGAAACCCGAATTGAACGGCAAGACGAAACTGAACACTCCCCGGCTCGGCCAGAAAAACCATGCCCAACTCGCCTGGATAATTCTCTCGGCGGCATTCGTTGATAAGCGCGGCAACCACGTCACGTATGCTCAGGGAGGTATTGATGGCCGGAACAGATCTGTGCAACAAAGCCAATTCCCGATACTTGGTCAGAGCCTCCTCGGCAATGGATCGCCGGGCCCGTTCCATGTCGATCAGTTCCTGAATGGAATAAGTGGTAAACTTGAGAACACGCTCACAATTTGTCCGGGACTCCTCAGAATACCCTGACGGTACGCGCATCAGTACCTTGCCGGTATGGATATTGTTAAACTGAAGTGATGCCGAGATCACGCCGGACTGATTTTCGTCAAATCCGGTAAAGGAATCCGTTCCTTCGACAATGACAACCTCGCCTTCATAACCAATGGCCAAAGGGCACTCTCTGCCCACAAGCTCATAAGCTTTACGAAGAAAATTGCGAAGTACGCCCGGGCGTATGTATTTTTTCAGAGGCGTCATGAATATTTTATCTTCCAGAGGCGTTACAGTTCCAGCAATTCCTTGGAAACTCTCAGTATCTCATCAGGATCAAAGGGTTTGGTCATGTACATCATGGCACCGAGTTCAAGGCCCTGCTTGCGATCGACCTCCTGTCCTTTGGCAGTGAGCAGGATAATCTTGACGTCACCCAGATCGCCGTCAGCCATAACGATACGGCAAACTTCATATCCGTTCATCTTGGGCATCATGATATCAAGAAAAACCAAATCAGGCCGCTCCGAGCGAATGAATTCCAGTCCTTCCTCGCCATCAGATGCCGTGAACAGCTCCACGTCATACTCATCCTCAAGCTCTTCCAGAGTCTGCTCCAAAAGCATCTTGATGTGGACTTCATCATCGACAATGAGGATTTTTTTGATCATCACACAACTCCTTGGAACCAGTTGAAAAACTATTTAGCCATCTGTAAACAGATACACGGAGTATTATGCACAGAATAGACCGACTCTGCAATTGCAACTATCCTGTTATATTGATTTCTCCCGCCCGGTAAGAACAGGAAGAATCACCACCGAGACATCGGGGAGCCGGGACAATAAGGAAATATCCAGTTGCTCTCCCAGTTCAACCGGAATGAAAACAATTCCCCTGAACCCTTTTTCAATATGCTTCCAGATATCATCAATCGGACAAAAAGTAATACTTTCAGGGCAAAGAACAGATAAACCCTTGTAGACAGGCCTGTCAGAATTACCCAAAATCAGACACGACCCCCGAATATCCTTTTCCAATAGCAGAGCGCGAACCACTTCGATCAACCGGACATCGTCCACAGGCCTGGTCAGGGCAATGTCTCCACCAGAGGACACGGTATCGGTAAGGGCCGAAAGAACCAGAATCGGAATCTGGTTGGTGACCGAATTCTTGTACAAGCATTTAATGATTGTGTGTCCGTCCATGCCCGGCATCATCAGGTCCATGGCAATCAAGTTGGGCAAAAGGGCAGAAGCCATTTCCATGGCCTCCTCGCCATTTCCGGCCACAGCAACCCGGAGCCCCTGCCCCGTAAAAACGTCCTTCAGGAAAAGACCGAGCGTCGGGTCATCGCCCACCACCAAAATGAGAGGAGCCGCATCAGGGTCGGTGGCCTCGCGTACCAGCATGGTGCTGTCTGATTCAGACAAAACGCACTTGTAATCTTCCTCAAAGACGGAAGTGTCCGCAGTTCGTATTCTGGCTGCGGGAATGGAAAAAAAGAAAGTACTTCCTTTTCCGGGTTCGCTTTCAGCCCAGATCAGCCCACCGTGGTATTCCACTATCTGACGGCAAATGGGCAGCCCCAGTCCGGTCCCGGCAGGCTTGTCAGTCAGCGTATCTCCCACTTGCCTGAATTTATCAAAAATGCTCTCCAAATCATCATGGTCAATGCCCACCCCATGATCAGAGACGGAAACAAGCACAAAATGGCCGTCTCTGCGAGCACGGCAGATAATCGGGCTTTCGTTGGTAAACTTGATGGAGTTTGAAATGAGATTGATCAGAACCTGCACGAGGCGGCCACGGTCTCCGCGAACCGGCGGCAGGCCACTCTCGACATCAGCCACGACCTCAACGCCCTTGACGCTCCAAATCCCTCTGGTCGAATCAAGGGACTGACGAATCACGTCGGGCATGAAAACCACCTGATCGCGCCATTGAATCTCGCCAGCCTCCATCCTGGCGATATCGAGCACATCGTTGATCAACTCGGTCAGCCGTTCCGCTTCTGAGACAATGATCTCCATATTCTCCTGGACCTGAATCACTGCTTTCTCAACATCGGATTTTTCTATCAGGGTCGGAAATACAGCTTGCTCCAGTTTTTTTCTGATGATCTTGGCAAATCCCAGCACCGAGGTCATGGGTGTCCTGAGTTCGTGGGACACGGTGGCAATGAAATCCGTCTTGAGCTGGTCCAGCTCCTTCTCACGGGTAATATCGCGAATCAGGACAACCCCACCAAGGCATTGTCTGGCAGGTTCCTCAATGCAAATGGACGAACCGACAGCCTTGCCTGTACGCCCTCTGGACAAGGGGATTTCAGCCGACCTGGTATCACTGTCGCAAATACGGATGGCCGTTGTCAGCTCCGAGACTTCGGTCGGGAAGACATCGGTCGCGGCAAAACCCCGGTAATCCTTGTCTCCGAGGTCAAAAAATTCACGCATGGCCGGATTGATAACCGTAACACTGCCCGATGGACTGACCACCACCAGCCCATCGGCGAGGTTGTCGATGATAGCTGAAAGGTAGACCATGTGCTCTCGCAGGTCGCCAGTTGCCTTGGAAACCTCACTTTCCATATCGGTGAACAGGGTGGAAAGCTCTTTGGCCATGGACTCCATGGTCCGGCCCAGCATATCCACCTCGTCCTTGGTCCTGATCTCGATGGTGGCGGAAAAATCATGGGCGGCCAGTTTCTCGGCATACTCCGTCAACTGCGCCAGCGGACGGGATATGCGACGAGTGACCACGTACAACGTACCGACACATACCCAGAAAATAGCAATCATCAGAACCTGCATCTTGAGGACCACCGACCAGAAATACTCCTCGATCAATTCCTTATCCATCCCCACATGCACGTAGCCAGCCACACCGGCCAGAATCGGTTCGCAAATGTCGATGATCCGGCCATAGGATTCAATTTCCAACTCATCGATCCGTTGCTCTTGCTTGAATTCATGAAGCATGGTCAGGCGCGGTGGCATCTGGGGAACAAAAGTATGGGAAACCACAAACCGGTCTGCATCCATAACAAAGACATATGCCACACCCTCGATCTCAAGGTATTGATCGATCATGGCCTGAACAGTGGCCGCATCGCGGTTGAGCAGGATTTCCTGACTGGCACCGGCAATGGATTTGGCAATGGCGGAACCTTTGCTGATGTACTCTTTAGTCATGCGGTCATAGAGTATATATGCCGTCAAAATAGAAGTCAGAATGGAGATGGCTCCAAACAGGGCAAAGGCAAGAAGCCCCATCTTCTTGAATATGGACATGCCTCTTATTTTCGCCATGAATCCCACTGCTCCTCAAGCATGGGAACGAACTTCCCATCTCGCACAGTTGTGAAATATACACGATTCAGCCCCTGATGCCGATCAGGCCCGAAGCTCACGGTAACATCAATGCCAAGATCAATATCCTTGAGAGATTCGGCAGCCCCGGCCAATCCCAGCGAAGGAGACTCGTCGAATTTTTCCAGGATTCTGGTCATGACCTTGGCATTCAGGAATCCTTCAAAACTGGTGAAACTGTACTTGAGAGGCTGGTACAGGGGGTCGGCCTCAGGTGGAGGGGCTGGCTTGAATGAATCCATCAAGGCCCGGTACTCCCGCACCGCTGGCAGGCTCAAGTCTTCATAACTCGGCACGACCTGAGTGTTGATGAGGTTCTTAGAATAATCATGCCCGTTGGCCTTGCCCGCATGTTGCAACAGGGACAACATGTTTTCACTGCCAACGAAAGAGACGTTGGCAATGGGAACCTCAAGCCCCATATCGCGGGCATCCCGGATGAATGCAGCGCAGGCGGCATAGGAACCGATGGAAATCACACCGTCTGGCCGGGAACCCTTGATGATCTGCACCTGCTCCTGCATGGAATCAACAAACCGGGTACCGCGTCTGTAGGTCGCCTCTCCGACAATATCCAGACCGCAGGAGGCCAGGGCGCGTCGTGTGCCATCCCATCCGCTCCGCCCGTAGGCATCAGCCTGATAGAAGACGGCAAGCCGCTTACGACCGATGATCATGAACTGCTTGACTATCCCGGCCAGTTCCTGACGATAGGAAGCTCTCAGATTGAATACATATTCATTATATGGAGCCTGCCGCTGAGGCTCGGCTCCCGTAAACGGGAAAAACAGCAGCTTGCGATGTCTGTTGTACCCTCTGAGAAGAGGGAGAATACGGGTCACGGTGGGCGTGCCAACATAATTAAAAAGGCACGAGGTCTCCTCTTTTTTCATGAATTCGATAGTATTCATGATGGCCGGGTTAGGCTGATATCCATCATCATTAGTAATGATAACCACGGGCTTGCCGTTGATACCACCATTTTGATTGATATGGGTAAAGCAGGCAATTGAACCGCGATAGAGTTCGACCCCCAGGCCTCTGCTGGGGCCGGAGAAAGCCGCCGACATGCCCAGCACGTAGTGGTCCGCGGCGTGAGCGCTCGCAGCCGCCAAAGTGCAAAACACAACGACGAACCAAGCCGAAACGAGCCATGCCCTGCTATAAAATCTGAAATACAATAGCCGCTCCTCGAATGTCTACCCACCACACGCAAACCAATGAAATATGAACGATAGCGATAGCATCATACGCACCTGTTGAGAAGGCCTTTATAGCCTGTTTACTACAGAAAGAAAGAAGGAAAAGCAAAGAGGTTAACCCCTTTAATACCCGCCGGTTACTGGTAGCAGAACATCCCGCACAGGGAATAATCAGCAGCAATTTGGTAAATCTATATCACCGACCACTTCCACGGACCAGAACCATCCCTTCAAACCCGTCCCCCAAAAGCGACCAGTGGCTTTGCTGCCACAGCCGGTTACCAAGCCGGTCCCAGTGGCCAAACTGGAATCGGAGCCACCAAAGACAACCTCCACCAGAGCTTGCCAAGCCCTGTCATGTACAGTATTTGATTTACCGCGTGGTATTGATTCAGCGCACCATTTGAATAAATGAACATTCGCATATTTACTGATAGCTCAACACTCATCAGGAGAACATATCCGCCATGTGTGGTATCGCCAGTTTTTTAAGCAACAGGCAGTGGTTGGAAGTCCCGACTACTGACTGGCTCGACAGCCTTGAGGTGTCTTTCAATACAGCCGTCAAAAGCAGCAACCTTCTGGAGGCATCCGCTCCTCTGGAAGAATTAGCCGGACATTTCTACGACCTGATGTCTTTTGGTCTGCACATGCAGCTCGTGGCCGACCCGGATATTCGCGCCAGGCTGGGCCAGATCCGGCACAATATCGAAAGGCTGCGCAACGGGGCAGCCGTCAGGCTGGAACAGGGACCGCGCACGGATGAGCTGGAAAGCCTGCACGAAAAACTCAACGACTACCTTTGGCAGATTGACCGGGAAGTGCTCGAAAACGTGGACCGCACACTGGCCATCATGCCGGGTACCATGGCCGATGACCCCACCATGCGTGACCGTCATTTTCTGGCCTGGGGAATCGAGCAGGTGCTTGAATCCATCGACAAACTCGAAGTGCGCGGACGGGACTCGGCAGGCGTGGCCGTGGCCTTTCTCCTGCCAGCGGACAAGGACCCGGAACTTTCCCTGACCAAAAAACAAAAGGCCAGATTCAGCGACCGCTGCTCCATCGGCAACGCCGACACCCGGCAAGTGCTTGTCCGCAAGCTGCCGGATGGCCGTACGGCCTGCCGCTTCCTGTACAAAGTGGCCCAACTCGTAGGCCAGCTCGGCGACAACGGCGCGGTTCTGCGCGATTTCATCGTCAATGATGATCTGCTCTGGACCATGAGCGAGGGTC
>JAFLJW010000355.1 GCA_022712815.1 Pseudodesulfovibrio sp.
GGTATTGAATTTTTGTGAAACCACGGCGTAGAGCATCTCCTTCACAGTGGTCTTGCCTGCCGTGCCGGTGATGGCCACCAGTTTTGCGCCGCACATGTCGCGCCAGCAAGCAGCCACCCGGCCCAGGGCAACAGTGGTGTCGCGGACCATTATGGCCGGTACGCCGACATCTTCAAGCATGCGTGAAGTAATGATGGCTGCCGCACCGTTTCTGGCGGCCTGAGCTGCGAATTCGTGGCCGTCCATGTTCTCGCCTTCGATGCAGAAAAAGAGGTCCCCTTTTTCCACGGTGCGACTGTCCGTCCGCACCGCCTTGATGACGATTTCCTGGTAGCCCTCTTCGGCCATGCCGCTCAGGCAGCGTTCTACATCAGCCAGTGTCAAATTCACTCTGTTTCCTCTATGGCCGCAAGGACCGCTTCCTTGTCCGAAAAAGAAATGATCTTGCCGTCGATCTCCTGATAATCCTCGTGTCCCTTGCCTGCGATGAGCAGTACGTCACCGGCTTCCATCTCGCTGATTGCCATGGTGATGGCGGTCTGACGGTCCGGGTGTTCCAGAACTCTGGGGGCCTTGGCAAGGCCGGGGCGGGCATCCGCCATGATGTCTTCCGGCCTTTCAGAACGGGGGTTATCCGAGGTCAGCACGGCCACATCCGCATACCGGGCCACGGACTGAGCCATGAGCGGACGCTTGGCCCGGTCGCGGTCGCCGCCGCAACCGAACACGGTAATCAGCCGCTTGAAATCAAGTTCCTTGAGGGTGTGCTGGACATTTTCCAACGCATCAGGGGTGTGGGCGTAATCCACGAAGATAGCGAGATCCCGATCGTTGATTACTCGTTCCAGCCGTCCGGGAACACCGGGAAAATCCTTGAGACTGCGCATGTCCTTGCAGTTCAGACCGAGTTGCAACCCCACGGCCTGAGCGGCCAGCAGATTCATGGCGTTAAAGGCTCCGGTAAGGGGAGACTGGATGGTCCAGCTCTTGCCCTTGAACGAGGTTTCGATCTCCATGCCCTGCCCGGTCATGGAGAGAATGCGCCCTTGCACCATGGGCTTGTCGCCCACCTCATGACGGACAATGCCGGTGTCTCCGATACCGTATCCGATGCCGTTTTCGCACTCGGTCAGCAGCAAACGCCCGTATGGATCATTATAGTTGATTATGTTCGCTTTTTTCTCTCGCGGATACTCCTTGAAGAGCATCGCCTTGGCCTTAAAATACCCTTCCATGTCACCGTGGTAGTCCAGATGGTCCTGAGTGACGTTGGTCAGTATGCCCGCATCAAAATCCAGTCCGGCCACACGATATTGATCCAGCGCATGAGACGAAACTTCCATGATCGCCACATCCACGTCCGCTTTTTTCATGTTGTAGAGCAGTTCGTGGATCATCCAGCAGTCCGGCGTGGTCAGGGGCGCGTCCATTTGAAAACCAGGCCAGCGGTAATTGACCGTGCCGAGCACGCCCACTTTCAATCCGGCAGAGGCCAGCAGATGCTCAATGATGTATGAGGTCGTCGTCTTGCCGTTGGTGCCGGTGATACCCACCAGCTTGATGTCACGATCCAGAACCTGAAAATGGGCATGGGCCAGTTCGCCCAGCGCAACAGCCGGGTTAACGTGATAGATGGCGAGAGCCTTGTCTTCCACCACCGGGGCCACCAGATCGCGGGCCGATTCCGGCGCGACCACGTATTTCGCTCCGTTGTCCAAGGCGTTCGGAATGAAATCCAGACCCCTGACAGCGGTTCCGGGCATTGCCACAAAGCACTCGCCGGGCTGAATCTTGCGCGAGTCCGTGCGCACCACGAGACCTTTCTCTGCCTTTTTGAGCAGCGTTTGAAATTCCATAACGCCCTGTTCCTTATCCTTGTTTTTCCCACTAGGAGAGCCAGAGAACAAAAACATCATCAGATCCCTCCTTTATTTGATCTTCAGGCCATGGTTGCCCGGCTTCGGGCTTTTGCCCTTTGACCGTCATGCCCTGTCCCTTGAGTACAGGGACGATTCCTTTCCTTGCCAAAAGTTCCAATGCCCGACGAAGGGGCAGACCTTTGATATTGGGTACCTTGTTCGTGACGATGGCGGCTTTGGGCGTTGCTATCGCGCCGGTCAGAGGCTCGTCGGCCAAGGTGTCCACCCTGACATTCTCAGCGACCACAGTGTCCAGTGTCTCGGACAGTTTGCCGTGATAGGCCAGTGTCCGCACGGTCACTTCGCGGCAGACCGGAGCGGCAACCATCGAGCCGTAGTTGGCCTTTTGCGGTTCATCTATCATGGTGATGACCAGCAGTTCCGGTTCCTCAGCCGGAACCAGGGCCACGAAAGACGAGAGATACTGATCTCCGTAGCCGCCCTTGACCGCTTTTTGGGCGGTGCCGGTCTTGCCTGCCATGGTGATACCGGGGATACGCGCACTGCGGCCAGTGCCGTCTTCGTGGACAACTTCCTTCATCATGGAAAGCACCGTGGCTGCCGTGGCGGGACTGAAGACCTGAACAGCCGCGTTCTTGCGCTTGGGACCGGGCAGCTTGATCAGATTGAGCTCTTTGGTCGTTCCTTCATTGGCGATGCAGAGATACGCTTTGGCCATTTGCAGGGCGGTGGTGCCAATACCCTGACCAAAGCTGATGGCGGCCAGATCAATATCGGTCCATTTCTGGGCAGGCCTGAGGATACCGCGAGATTCACCGGGCAGGCCGATATGGGTCTTTTCACCGAAACCGAGCTTGGTCAAGTAGGAATGATAGACGCCCGCCCCCATATCCATGCCGATCTTTGCCGAGCCTATATTGGAGGAATACCGAAGCACCTTGTGGGCTGGCAGCCATTTCTCAGGATGGGTGTCCCGAATGACCTTGCGCCCCACCTTCCAGCGACCGTTCTCACAATTGATGAGCGTATCAGACGTAATCACTTTTTCTTCCAGGGCCGCGGCAAACATGAGCGGCTTCAAGATGGAGCCGGGTTCATAGGTATCCGTCAGAGGACGCAACCTGCGCTGGCCGGGCTTGGAACTGCGGACAGCATTGGGATTGAAAAACGGTTGGTTGGCCATGGCCAGAATATCACCGGATTTGACATCGATCACCAGCACGATACCAGCTCTGGCGTCGTATTTGGCGATGGATTTAGCTAAAGCCTGTTCGGCTGCGTGCTGGATATGCGTGTCGATGGTCAGGCGGACATCAAGACCGTTGATATCCATCTCGCGGCCCTGGGCATCGAGGTAGAGTCGCTGCCCCTTGGCATCGCGCTGAACCACGAACTGCGCCTTGCCCGGCTTCATGCGGTCGTTGAAAAGGAATTCAATACCTTCGCGGCCTTTACCATCAACATCAACAAAGCCGAGGACTTGACCGGCCAGATGGCCGTTGGGATAGATTCTGGAAAATTCGCTTGTCAGGCGAATGCCTTTCATTTTGGCATGGCTGATGGCGATGGATTCCTTGTCTGCGACCTGTCGTTTGATCCAGACAAATTTCTTCTTGGATGCCAGCTTTTTCCTGACAGCGGTCCTGCTGAGTTTGAGGATACCGGCAAGGGTCGAGGCTGTGGCGTCGATATTTTCGACTTCAAAGGGACGGACATAGATGGACTTCGCCTCCACGCTGGTGGCGAGCATCTCTCCGTTGCGATCGAAGATGCGACCACGCTCACCGTATTCATATTCGGCGGCGAGGTTCTGCTTCGAGGCTTGGCGCGCAAGGAAACCGCCGTCATGAATCTGGACCCATCCGGTCCTGACCCATAATCCGGCAAACGCAATCGCAAACAGGGCCATGACAAGCCCTATCTTGATTCCGCTATGATCCTTTCGCCACTGTTTTCCCTTTGCCATTCAATTCCCTGTATTCCCACTGTGCGGCGTTTATCATGGCAATAAACGTCGCTATTGTGTGCTGGCTATGCGCCGAATCTGACCCGGCGCGGCCACACCCAGACTGTGCTGTCTGGCGAGTCTCTTGAGCTGATAAGGCGAAACCAGGTTGTTCCTCTCAACCGTCAGTTTCACCGCCAGATCCTCTTTCTGGTCCAGCCTCTTCTCCATCTTGCGCAGGTCGTAAGCCATATCCATACGCTCGATATTCAACCATACCGCTCCCAAACCAAGGACGAGTACCCCACCCAGCAAGGTGAGAGTCATCCAAAGAAGCGTTTTGTCGGTCGTGCTCATGCTTCTTCTCCGTCTGGTCCGAGCTTCTCCGCAACCCTGAGCTTGGCGCTTCTGGCGCGGGGATTTTCAGCCCTTTCAGCATCTGACGCACCCAGCGGTTTTTTCGTCAGCACTTTCACTTCGGGAACACCGCAACAGGTGCAGTGGAGTTGATGCGGGGGGCATTTGCACCCTCTTGCAGCGTCCCGAAATGAATGCTTCACAGCCCTGTCCTCCAGGGAATGAAACGAAATAATCGCCAGTCTTGCGCCGGGCTTCAGGCGTCCGACTATGGTTTTAAGGTAGTACTCGATTTCCTCAGTTTCCCTGTTGACTGCTATTCGCAGTGCCTGAAAGGTCCGGGTTGCCGGATGGTTGCGGGCCGTGTGCCGCATCTTGGGCGGGTAGGCCAGTCTCACTATCTCGGCCAGTCGAAGCGTCCTCGTAATCGCTTCTTTTTCCCGTGCTTTCAGTATTGCCGACGCGATCTTTCCGGCCAGGGGGTCTTCCCCGTAAACCCGTATAATTCGCGCCAACTCTCCATGGTTCAGCGTATTGACCAAATCCTCCGCAGAGGGAGGGGAATCGGAGTCCATGCGCATGTCCAGTGGACCATCGTGAATGAAGCTGAATCCTCGGTCTGCTTCATCAAGCTGCATGGATGAAACGCCGAGGTCCAAGACCGCGCCGTCCACCGTTTCCCACTCAAGCTCATCAAGGGCTTCCTCGAACCGGGAAAATGGCGTGTGGAAAAGGTGAACCCTGTCACCAAAATCCGCGAGACGCTTTCTTGCGAGCGTCAATGCCTTGTCGTCCCGGTCAAGCCCCAAAAGTTCAGCCTTGTCGCCTGCCGCCTCCAATATCGCAAGGCCATGACCACCCAGCCCCAGAGTGCCGTCCATGTAACGACCACCCGGTTTGGGCCTGAGCCACTTGACTACTTCATGTAAAAGAACCGTCTTGTGCAGTGATGCAGGGTCTGTCACACTCATATTCATATTAGAATGGGAGGGTGACATTGTTTTCTGCCAGCTCTGTGGACACATCATAATCCTCATCAAGCAGGTCCTCGAAACTTTCGGCGGACCAGATTTCAAACCGCTTGCCTGCCCCCAGAATGACCACGTCCTTATTCAGCTTGCCGCTCTTGCGCAGGTGCGCGGGAATGGCGATGCGCCCCTGCTTTCCCACAAGAGTTTCGGTGTAGCCGGAATTGAAAAGACGAATGGTGTTCTGGAGCGGGCGACTGGGTGCCTTGACTTTTTCAAGCTCGCTTTCGAGCAGGGTCCATTGCTCCGGGGTAATGCCAATGACGTGTTTGTCATAAATGGTCAGCACAATTGTCGCGTCCGGCAATTCGGCGCGAATCAAATCCCGGAACTCAGGCGGCAATATGAGCCGACCTTTGTCGTCCAGACTTCTATGTGCGTGACCTCTAAACTTCATCCATTCCTCCGGAGCCATTCTTTATTCCACATTTTTACACTATTTGTACATTAAATTCCACTTATTCCCACGTGTGCTGGAAAATCAAGGAAAAGTCAACCGGTGAAATGAAATAGATTAGTAAAAAATCATGAGTAGCATTGATTTTTTATGCGCAGCGGCCTAGAGTTTGCCTTAAGCTGTGAGAGCGTTTTTTGTTAAATATCAGTAAATTCAGCGTGTAATGGGAATTGGCACACATTTGGTGGTTCTTTTGTCTAAAAAGAATCGAATTTTATATAAATATGAGAGGGGGCTCCATGGACAGACACATAAAAATCATAGCGACTTTGGGACCAGGAACCGGGACTTATGAAGCCGTCAAGGAACTGGTGGAATCGGGAGCCAAAATATTCAGGCTCAACTTTTCTCACGGAGGGCGCGAGTTCTTCGAGGAGATGGTCTCCATCATCCGTCGGCTGGAAGAGGAAACCGGACTTACGCTGACTGTCCTGCAAGACCTTTCAGGTCCCAAAATCAGGACATGCGATGTTGGCCTCGGCGCATTCGAGGTCAACAAAGGCACTGAGGTCATGCTCGGAACATCCGACAAATTCGAGGGAGTAAAAGAACCTTTCATATGTCTGGACATCCCAGACATGTTCGAGGGCGTAAAAGTGGGAGATTCCGTGGCTCTGGGTGATGGCATGATCCGGTTCGTCGTCACCGAGGTCGAAGACGAGTTCCTGATTCGCCTCACGGCAACCAATTCCGGCATGTGCCCGCCTCGCAAAGGGATCACCTTTCCCGGCAAGACCACGCAGCTCGCGCCCCTGACCGAAAAAGACAAAGCAGACCTCGCCATTGGCATGGATCTGGGCGTGGACGTTGTTGCCATGAGTTTTGTCCAGAAACCTGAAGACATCTGCAACCTGCGGGCGGAGATGATCCAGTACGGCAGGCGCATACCGATCATCGCCAAGCTGGAGCGTGTCGCCGCACTCAATTGCCTGGACGATATCATTCATGAAGCGGACGGCATCATGGTGGCCCGTGGCGATCTCGGTTTGGAACTCGATCTGGCAGAGTTGCCCGTGGCCCAGAAACGTATCATTCGGGCCTGCAACAAAGTGGGCAAGCCGGTCATCGTTGCCACCCAGATGCTCTTGTCCATGGTCAATTCGCCCATGGCCACACGTGCGGAAACAACCGATGTCGCCAACGCCATTCTGGACGGCGCGGACTGCGTCATGCTCTCCGAAGAGACAGCCATCGGTCAATATCCCGGCGATACTGTCAAATTCATGCGCAAAATAGCCTATGAGATCGAAGCGTTCATGTTCGACACCGGCGTGGGGAATATTTCCGTATCCGGTGAAAAGGAACACCCATCCACCTTTTTGGCCCATGCAGCCGCCATGCTGGCAGGCAAGACCAACGCCAAGGCCATTGTCTGTCATTCCACATCAGGTTCGACCACGCGAATCCTGTCCTCCTGCCGACCGGCGCAGTCCATTTATGCCTTAAGTACGGATTCCATTGTACGACACTTCACAAATCTGTCATTGGGGGTTATCCCTGCTGAACCATTGAGTGTCATTGACGACCATCAGGAACGGGCCGAAGTGTTTGTTCGCCAGTCTCCCGACTTTAAGGAAGGAGATATCGTCATCGTCACGGCAGGTCAGCCAGAAAGGGGCAAATCGGTAACCCAGACCAATGTGGTCAAGTTGTATGAAAAACTTAGCAAAGAAGTGAGTTGATGAGTTCCAAACAGAAACATGACATCCCGGACGGGCTGAATGAAGAATATTACCAGATAAGCGCGGATATTCTCGGGAGTTTCAATAAATACCGTCCTCCATTGAACATCTTCAAGTTCAAGGAGGACGTAGCCCGGATCATGCCTTACTACAAGGTGGGCGGTCGCCTGACCAACGAACAGGTGGAAGAACTCACCTCCATGACCAAGGAGGGGCGGGTCTTTGTCTCGCGCGACGACCATCCTGTCTATGTCAAGCATATCAGTTACCAGCTTGATCTCGTTCTGGTGGACAAGAATCTCAAGGAAAAAGAGATTGCCGACATCTTCACCCAGGCACTGACCCGCAGACTTCAGGAGTTTTTCGACCAGCCCGTTCCCGTGGTTTTCGAGAAGCTGTGGATAGACCTGATGGTCTTCACCGAATACCTCTATGAAGATATCAGGCGTTCTCGCGCCATGGTCCGGCGGCTGCATACAGAGCATTCCCTTGAAAACCACAGTGCCAACTGCGGGTTCCTCGGTCTGGCCCTCTTTGGCAAGCTCAAAGAGAAAAATTTCAAAGAGAGCGTCAAACGCAAGACCTTTGACCGGCTGGCCGCAGGGTTGTTCCTGCACGATATGGGCATGACCAAGGTGCCTGCTTTCATTCGCGCCAAAGACAAACCGCTGACCGGTGATGAACGGACCAAGATCAATGCTCACACCAAGGTGGGCTATGAGATGCTCAACAAGCTCGATCTCAAGTACGCCGAAATCGAGCAATGCGTCTCCGAGCACCATGAGCGGGTGAACGGTTCCGGCTACCCTTTGAAGAGCGTGAAGCAGGAATTGCCCGGCAGACTCTGCGCCGTGGTCGATTCCTTTTGCGCCATGATAAGCAAACGCCCATACAGCGAGGGGATGTCGTTCCTGAAAGCGGCGACCGAACTGGCCCAGGATGGCCGGTATGACAAGGAAATCACCAAGGCCTTGCAATTGCTGTTAATGATCGACCTGAAGATGAAAAACTAAGTTGTCATGACTAAAGAGAAGCGGCCCGTTCCTTATGGAACGGGCCGTTCATAGTGCTGACAAAGGTTCGAGTGTTGAACTTTTTTTGCAGCAGCCTGATAAACACCGGTCACAAGACTCCTTCCATGCCCTGCCCCACAAATATGCGCCATTACCATCTATTCAGACGGGCAAAGATCTTCGTGCAATCCAAAATTCCCTTCGGTTATGAGCGGCCTGCGTTGGGTTGTTTTTTTGATTCAAGTCATGGCAAACCCGGCCCGGTCCCTGTATCACTTGCCCTCCGTCCAATTCTACAATAAGGGTCGCACACCATGACCAAGAAATATGATGCACTAGCACTTTTGTCCGGCGGCCTGGATTCCATCCTTGCTGTGCGGACCATAATGGACCAGGGACTCAAAGTCCTCGGCCTGCATTTCGTCACGCCCTTTTTCGGCAAGCCGGAATTGATTCCGTTCTGGAAGGAACACTACGGCATCGAGGCCGTAGCAGTGGATATCCAGCAAAAATACGTGGACATGATGCTTAACGGCCCGTCCCAGGGATTCGGCAAATGGCTCAATCCATGTATCGATTGCAAGATCACCATGCTCTCCCATGCCCTGTCGTTGCTGCCCGAATACGAGGCCAAATTTCTCGTTTCAGGCGAAGTGGTGGGCCAGCGGCCCATGAGCCAACGCGCCGATGCCCTGAATCTGATCACCAAACGGGCGCACGTCCGCGACCTGTTGCTTCGGCCCCTGAGTGCCAAGGGTCTGATACCGACTCCCATGGAAAAATCAGGGCTGGTGGACCGCGAAAGACTGCACGACTGGCATGGTCGGGGTCGCAAACCACAATACGCACTGGCCGAGCATTACGGCTTTACCGAAATCCCCACCCCGGCTGGCGGCTGTTGCCTGACCGAGGCGGAAGGCGCGGCCCGGTTTGTTCAACTGCTCATCCACCGTCCGCGCCCCACGCCGTGTGATTTTCGTCTGGTCCGTTTTGGTCGGCAATACTGGTTTGGCCAGCACTGGCTGACATTTGGCCGCACGGCAGAGAACAACGCCCAGATTGAACAATGCATCGAACCAGCGGATTACGTGCTGAAACTCAATGATTTCCCCGGCCCTCTGGCCCTGTGTCGCCCCCTGGCAGGCGACTGGGACGCAACGATTATCAAGGACGCAGCAGCTCTCGTTGCCTCCTACGCCACCAAGGCCCGCAAGCACAGTGAGACAACCGGAGAGCCTGTCATGGTCACGGTCAACCATGGCAACGAGGTTGACGAGATCGAGATCATGCCCACTCGCCAGACCACATTCCTCTGGGCCGACCCAAAACCGGAGATCGTGAAAGAATGGAAAAAAGAACAGCTTGGAATCGACGGGTAGTTCTTGCCCACCCCATACCCTTAGTTTAAGGACCACGTATGTATCTTGACATCACCTATTTTGCCGTATCCGCCCTGTTGCTCTGGTTCGGGGCAAACTGGATTGTGAGCTCTGCCGCGCTCATTGCCCGGAAATATAATGTTTCCGAGCTGGTTATCGGCCTGACCATCGTTGCGCTGGGAACGAGTGCGCCAGAATTTCTGGTGACCATCAATGCCGCACTCCGGGGACATAACGATATCTCGCTCTCCAATGTGGTCGGCTCCAATATCTTCAATCTCGGTTTCATCCTCGGCCTGATGGCCATGATCAAGCCGCTGGTTTCCAACAAGACCATCGTCTACCGCGACGGCGTGCTGCTTTTTCTGACCACGGCAGGTATTCTGGCGGTCTCCTTTACCGGTGAACTGGGCCGCATCTTCGGAGGTTGCCTGATGGCACTCCTGATCGGCTATCTCGTCTATCTCGGCATAAACCGCGAATCGCCGGGCAAGGAAGAGCTTGAAGAGATCAAAGGCAAAACCGCATCATGGCTGGATGCCGTGCTGCTGATCGGCGGGTTTGCGGCCATTGCCACCGGCGGACATCTCATGGTCACGGCAGCCACCAATATTGCCACTGAATTCGGTGTTTCCTCATGGGTTATCGGCGTGACCATTGTTGCCGCCGGAACCAGCCTGCCGGAACTGGTCACCTGTCTGGCCGCTTCCGTCAAAGGCAAGAACGAGATGCTGCTCGGCAATCTCATCGGCTCTGATTTTTTCAATTTCGCGGGGGTGCTCGGCCTGACCTGCCTGATCAAACCGCTCCCTGTCTCACCCGAAGCCTCGTCCGGCCTCATCATGCTCGTGGGCATGGTCGGACTGGTGCTGATCATGCTCCGTACCGGCTGGCGGGTATCGCGGCTGGAGGGCGCCTTGCTGATCGGCATAAACATGCTCAGATGGGCGCGGGATTTCATGGCGTAAGGTTTTGAAAAACGAAAAAAACGGACAAGAATAGTACGCCTGATCAGATAAAAAAGACCAGCCCGGCACACCATAGCCCTTCGCATTTTTATCCAGATATGGATGTTGCCCGTCCGCCCCGTATCTGGTATCCAAACATGTTACTCAATTGTTGCTGTCTGTAACTTCCCGGAGGAAATTTTCATGGCTAAAAAAGCCGTTGATCCTGAAATTCTGCGCAAAGAAGCGCTCAGCACTGCCCTGACCAGCATCGAACGCAAATTCGGCAAAGGCTCGATCATGCGCCTTGATGACGAAGCTTCTCATACCATCCCGTTCATCCCCACTGGCTCCATCGGTTTGGACATGGCCCTTGGAATCGGCGGAGTGCCGCGCGGTCGCGTCGTTGAAGTGTACGGCCCGGAATCTTCAGGCAAGACGACTCTGGCACTGCATATCATTGCCGAAGCCCAGAAAGCGGGCGGCAATGCCGCCTTTGTTGATGCCGAACACGCACTTGATCCCAGCTATGCCAAGCGTCTGGGTGTCAAGACCGACGAACTGCTTGTTTCCCAGCCCGATTACGGCGAACAGGCCCTTGAGATCGCCGATCTTCTGGTCCGCTCCGGCGCAGTGGACGTCATAGTCATCGACTCTGTCGCCGCCCTCATCCCGCAGGCCGAACTGGAAGGCCAGATGGGTGAAACTCAGGTAGGCGGCCAGGCGCGGCTCATGTCCCATGCGCTCAGGAAGCTGACCGGCACCATCCACAAATCAAAATGCGTGGTCATCTTCATCAACCAAATTCGCATGAAGATCGGCATGACCGGCTACGGCAACCCGGAAACGACTTCCGGCGGCAACGCGCTGAAATTCTACTCTTCCATCCGCCTCGATATCCGCCGTATCCAGACGCTCAAGGACAAGGAAGAGGCCTACGGCATCCGCGCCCGGGTCAAGGTCGTCAAGAACAAGGTCGCCCCGCCGTTCAGGCAGGCACTCGTTGACATCATCTACGGCCAGGGTATCAGCCGCATGGGCGAACTGATCGACATGGGTGAGGAACACGGGATCATAGAAAAATCCGGCTCCTGGTACGCCTACGGTTCCGAGAAACTCGGTCAGGGCAAGGAAAACGTCCGCCAGCTCTTGCAGGACAACCCGGATATAGCTAATTCCATCGAAGAAAAACTGATGACCCATCTCGGATACCGGGATGCGCCAGAAGAAAAAGTCGCCGGGGACGCTGGCGAATAAAACATTTACAGCCCGAATAGAAACGCCTTGGGCATTTGGTCCGAGGCGTTTTTGTCTTGAATTATTATTGCCGGAGAACATTGAACAATGAAAGCTGCTGAAATCCGTAAAAGGTTCCTTGAATATTTTGAAGAGAACGGCCACACTATTGTGGAGTCTTCGCCGCTGACTCCCAAAGACGATCCGACCCTGCTTTTCACCAACGCTGGCATGGTCCAGTTCAAGAAGCTCTTTCTGGGACAGGAAAAACGCGATTACAAACGCGCCACCACTTCCCAGAAATGCCTGCGCGTGGGCGGCAAGCACAACGATCTTGAAAACGTTGGCCGGACCGCTCGCCATCACACCTTTTTCGAGATGCTCGGCAACTTCTCCTTTGGCGACTACTTCAAGGAAAACGCCATCAAGCTCTGCTGGGAATTCCTGACCGAGGAATTGAAGCTCGACAAGGACCGCCTCTATATTACTATTTATAAGGACGACGACGAAGCTGGCGAGCTGTGGAAAAAGGTAACCGGTATCCCGGCAGACCGCATCTACAAGCTCGGTAAGAAAGAAAATTTTTGGTCCATGGGCGACACCGGTCCCTGCGGTCCCTGCTCCGAGGTCCACTACGATCAGGGCGAGGACGTGGGCTGCGGCCCGGACTGCGGCATCGGCAAATGCGACTGCGACCGCTACCTTGAAATCTGGAATCTCGTGTTCATGCAATACGACCAGTCCGAGGACGGCACCCGCACCGATCTGCCCCGCCCAAGCATCGACACCGGCATGGGCCTTGAGCGCGTCGCCGCCGTGGTTCAGGGTGTGACATCGAACTACGAGACCGACCTGTTCCAGTCCATCATCCAATACACCGCCGATCTGGCAGGGGTTAAGTACCGCGAAAATGACGAGATCGACACCGCGTTGCAGGTCATTGCCGACCACAGCCGCGCCATTGCTTTCCTCATCCCCGACCAGGTCCTTCCGTCAAACGAGGGCAAGGGGTACATCCTGCGCCGCCTTATTCGCCGCGCCTACCGCTTTGGCAAGCTCATGGGACTGACCGATTCCTTCCTCTGGAAGACCGCCAGCAAGGTCGTGGACGACATGAGCGACCATTTCAAGGAACTGGGAGAATCCCGAGACTTCATGATCGAGGTGGTCAAAGGCGAGGAAGAAGGGTTTGCCAAGACTCTGGACAAGGGCCTTGAAATGCTCGAAACCGAACTGGCCGAACTCAAGAAGGCCGGAGCCTCTCTGGTTCCCGGCGACACGACTTTCAAACTCTATGACACCTACGGATTTCCCATCGACATCGTCCGCGACATTGCCGAAAGGCATGGCATGGGCGTGGACGAGTCTGAATTCGACGTGCTCATGCAGGAGCAGAAAACCCGCTCCAAGGCTGCCTGGAAAGGGTCCGGCGAAAAAGATATCGCCTCCATCTTCCAGACCCTGTTGGAGCAGGACATCACAAGCGAATTTTCCGGCCACGAACTGATGGCCGACCAATCCGAGATCACCTATCTGCTGAAACCGGACGGCACTGTTGTTGAGACCCTGCCCAAGGGCGCAACAGGCTGGCTCGTTGCCGAAAGCACCCCGTTCTACGGCGAATCCGGCGGCCAGCTTGGCGATTCCGGCGAGGTGTCCGCATCATCGGGCAAGGCTGTTGTCACCGACACGGTCAAACCGTCCCAGAATCTCACCGCGCACAAGGTCACCATTGCCGAGGGCGAGATAAAGACCGGCGATGCCGCTTTCCTGAGCGTGGACCGCGGTCAGCGTCTGGCAACCATGCGCAACCACACCGTCACCCACCTGCTGCACGGCGCATTGCAAACGGTACTGGGCGAACACGCCAAACAGGCCGGTTCCCTTGTCGGTCCCGACCGGTTGCGCTTTGATTTCACCCATATCAAGGGCCTGACCGCTGACGAAACAGCTCAGGTCGAAGCCATCGTGAACCAGAACATCCTCGATGCCATGCCAGTGGATCGCACGGTCATGACCATTGATCAGGCCAGGGACAAGGGTGCAACCGCGCTGTTCGGCGAAAAATACGGCAAGACCGTATCGGTCATCGAAGTTCCCGGCGTGTCCATGGAATTTTGCGGCGGCACGCACCTCGACAACACCGGTGTCGCCGGTTCATTCGTGATCATCAGCGAGGCTGGCGTGGCAGCGGGTATCCGCCGTATCGAAGCCGCCACCGGCGGCAATGCCATCAAATACCTCAATGAACGCCGCGCAGCCGTGGCCGAGGCCGGAGCCATGCTCAAGGCCCAGCCCGCAGAACTGCCCGGCAAGGTCAGGGCGTTGCAGCAGCAGGTCAAGGATATGGCCAAGGAAATGAAATCGCTCCAGACCAAACTCGCATCCGGTGCAGGCCGCGACATGCTGAGCGAGATGGAAGAAATTAACGGAGTAAAGGTGCTGGCCGTCGAGCTTGAAGCCCCGAACATGGGCGTCATGCTCGAACAGATGGACGCCCTGCGCCCCAAGATCAACTCCGGCATCATCTGCCTGATAGCCGGACACGCCGACGGCAAGGTCTCCGTGGCTCTGGCCGTGACCAAAGACCTGCACGACCGCTACAAGGCAGGCGACCT
>JAFLJW010000373.1 GCA_022712815.1 Pseudodesulfovibrio sp.
ATGGCGTCCCCAAGGGGATTTGAACCCCTGTTAACGGCGTGAAAGGCCGCCGTCCTGGACCAGGCTAGACGATGGGGACGCAATAATTTGGCTGGGCTACAAGGACTTGAACCTTGATTAACGGAACCAGAACCCGTCGTCCTGCCAATTGAACGATAGCCCAGCAGCGAGAAGATGATCTAAGGGTTTGATACCCCTATGTCAACTTCTTTTACGCTAAATATTAAACAGCTTTGGCGAGCTGACGAGTGCGCTTTTTCAGCTTGTTGATCTTGCGGCGCATCTGGTCGCGCTTGTTGTTGTCTTCGATGGCTTCCTTCTCGACGCGAAGGGATTTGATCTCTTTCTTGATCTCGCCGATCTGCTTCTTGTAGGGAGAGACTCCCTTCTCTTCGACGATGCCGAAGACACCTTTGATCTCAGCGACCAGAACATGCTTGTCCTTGCCGGAAGCACCAACGATCATGGGCAGTTTTTCAACGATGAGAGCGCGAAGCTCTTTCTGAGTCATTTTCTCAAGAGGTTTGGTCAGGCCAAGCTCTTCAAAGGAAAGTTCTTTTGTTTCTTCAGTCATTTCAATACTCCTTAAAGGCCCAGAGGGCGCAAATTCATTACTCTTCGGTAAACATGCGCTGATATGCCCGGTAGCATTTGCCCACTGGGGAATCCGGGTCCAGCTCTTTATTCAACTTGCCTAAATATTTAGGCTTTTCCAACTTTCTCTTGGGGACGGTGCGCTCTTGCGAAATTTTCCCGTCCAAAGGAACTCTGCCGTTTAGCAGTTCGAATACTACTTTGTCAAAGACTTCTTCATTCAGAAAACAGTTTATTTTTTCAAGGATCATGGGAGCGAGGAACTGGGCCTCCTGCATGACCATGGGGTCTTCGGCAGCCAGGATGAGTTTTGTGCCGCGATGCCCCAGCGGCCGTGCCATTGACGCCATCTCGCCCATGAGGTCGTCCCAGGCTCGCCAGAGTTTGACCAGAGCATATCCGCCTGTGGTGTCCAGCTTGTTCAGGAACCGGGGCAGGGCCGTGTCGAGTTGTTGCGCCCTTGACTTGCGGCCAGTCCATCTTTGTGGCTTTCTGTAGTTCGTCATGTTTCCGGCCTAGTTTGTGGAGCCTGTGGGCGTGAGAGTGACGGTGACGATGGCCGGGATCAGCTCGTAGGCTTCGCCGCTGCGATCCTGCTCGTCCATTTCTCTGGCTATCTCTTTAGCCATTTCCTTGGGGTCGCCGCCCCGGAAAATCCCGGAAATCGCGCCATCGCGGATGGCTTCATCGGGCATGAACTGGCGGGTGATGATGATCTCTTTCTGTTCATACCCATCTTTCACAACCGTGATCAGGTGGTCTCTTTTCTTGTCAAAACTAACGGAGCACGGGCTGGTGCATGTCTGTTTGCCATCGGCATAGATGGTCGCCCCGATGGGGTTGGTGCTGACCGGTATCTTCTGCTTGGGAACACCACATGACGCGAGGATCAATGAACACGCAATCAAGGTTGCTGGCAGTAAGATATGGCGGGTCATGCGGTCTCCTGAGTTTTTTATGGAAAAGCCTGGCTACCCGCAAATTTGCACGCGAGCAAGCATCATCAACTCTAACCATAAAAAATGAGATATGAAAAGGAGAGGATGCATTTTGGACATCCTCTCCCTGTTTTGCTGCGTTGTGGGGAGATTATTCCTGAGTTGATTCCGTCTGGTTTTTCTTGCCCTCTGCGTCTTCCAGCAGATGAAGGATGCCAAGGCCCGCTTCTACCGGGTTGCCTGAAACGCCTACGGAAACACTGCTCGATGATGAGGACGTGTTGTAGGAGCCATCACTGCCGATTGATTCGGATGAATGGCTGCTTTTCCATTTCTTGCCGGTATGGATGGAGGGAACGGCTGCGGCTCCGGCTTCAAGCAGAGCTTCGGCGGCTTGTTCGGGATTCTTTTCCACGGCCCCGCCCAGAGTCGCAGGCTCGGTCGTTTTGAAGACGGTCTGCTGGTCTTCCGGGGCGAGCTGGTCCCGAGTGATGACTATGGGAGCATCGTGCCCGGTTGCTGCCGTTGCGTCCTGGGTCTGTGGGGCAGTTTCCTTGGCAAGGGCTTTCTGGTCCTTGGCAGATAACTGGTCGCTGTTGATGACAATGGGCGGACTGTCTGTTTGGGCAATGGAGGTTTGTCCTTCAGGGACAAGCTCGACAACAACGGAACTGGGTGACAGGACATAGGCGGTTCCCTGTTCCTCCATGGTCTCTGTGCTGAGCAGGGCATTGGATATGGCCCCTTCCGTGCTGGCACCCATCGAACTGGCACTGGTGCCGGACTGCACGGCTCCACGGGCTACGGCTGCGGTGTCGTATGTCCGGGATATCTGCACATCGGCTTGCTTGTAGCCGTCTTTCTGCAACGTCAGGATATGGGCCTGGGTCTTGACCAGTGGCACATTACACGGTGTGGTGCATACTTCCTTGCCGTCCGCAAAGATTGTCGCTCCGCTGGGGGAGCTGCTCACCGGGATATTCTGCGTGGCAGGGGCGCAAGCCGAAAGAGTCAGCAGCAATGCGCAGACACCAAATGTTGTCCATGGATGTAATTTCATTTTGTCTCCGGGTATGGGGAATATGTATTCCGGGAATATACGCAAAACCATGGGCAGGAGCAACCGGGATCTTGCCTGCGGTTGGTTTTGCTTGACGGGCTATTGTTCTTGGGCTAGAAATCGAATATTCCGTATATCAAGATATCCTGATATAGGACGAAAATCATGGAAATAATAAAGTATTGCAAGTCCCTTGCGGATGAGACCCGAGCACGACTCGTTAATGTTCTTCTCGAATACGAGTTGAATGTCGGCGAGATCGTGCAGGTTATGAAAATGGGCCAGTCCCGTATTTCGAGGCATCTCAAGATTCTGTCCGATTCCGGTCTGGTTGCTGTTCGGCGTGAGGGGCTGTGGGCCTTCTACCGAGCCAGTGATGAAGGTCCCGGACGTGCTTTCCTTGATGGCATTTCGTCATTGTTTGAGGGGGAATCGGACCTCAAGAGAGATCGTAACCGGGCCGAGAAGGTGATCCGCGAGCGGACTGCCGCCACCCGTCAGTTCTTTGATGAGATCGCGCCGGACTGGGATCGCATGGCCGCCGAGGTGCTGGGCGATCTGGACCTTGGGCGCGAGATTCAGGCCCGGCTTCCAGAGTGTGATTGCGCCGTTGATATCGGCTGTGGTCCCGGTGATATGCTCGCCGTGCTTGCCAGAACCTCTCAGCAGGTCATCGGCGTGGACAACTCGCCCAAGATGCTGGAGCTGGCTGAGGAGCGTTTTTCCGACGATGCCAACATGTCCCTTCGCATCGGTGAGATGACCCATCTGCCGCTCCGGGACTGGGAAGCTGACTGTACGGTTATTTCACTTGTACTGCACCATCTGGCTCGGCCCATAGATGCCATCCGCGAAGCCGGGCGCGTGCTCAAGATTGGTGGTCGCTTGATTATCGCGGAATTCGATCAGCATGAAAACGAACTTTTGCGGAGTGAATACGGGGACCGTCGTCTCGGTATCCCCAGAGATAATATGGTGGAATGGATGGAACAAGCTCGTTTTGAGATTGGAACCATTCAGGAATTTCCCGTCAACATGGGCCTCGTCGTTGTCTTGTACGAGGCTGAGAAGAAATAAAAAACAATCCTTATAGGGAGGAAGCAATGTCCAAAGTAATTCCCGTTGATCCCAAATGCGAAAACAAAGTCGCTGACATGTCTCTGGCCGAGTGGGGCCACATGGAAATGCAGTTGTCCGAGCGCGAGATGCCCGGTCTCATGTCCCTCATCGAAAGGCACGGCAAGGACAAGCCTCTCAAGGGCTTGAAGATCATGGGCTCCCTGCACATGACCATCCAGACCGCCATGCTTATCAAGTGCCTCTATGAGCTGGGTGCGGATATCCGATGGGCGTCTTGTAATATTTTCTCCACTCAGGATCACGCTGCCGCGGCTATTGTCGATTCCGGCATGTCCAAGGTCTTTGCCTGGAAGGGCGAGACTCTGGAAGAGTTCTGGTGGTGCACCGAGCAGGCCCTGACCTGGCCTGACGGTTCTGGTCCCGACCTTATTGTCGATGACGGCGGCGATGCCACCTTGCTCGTCCATCAGGGTGCGAAGTGCGAAGCCGACCCCAACCTGCTTGGCAAGAAACATGACGTTCAGGAATTTCAGGTCATCATGGATCGTCTGGAACTGTCTGTTGCTACTGACCCGCAGAAGTGGACCAAAATAGCCAAGATCATTCGTGGCGTGTCCGAAGAAACCACCACCGGCGTGCATCGTCTCTACGAGATGCAGCGGTCCGGCGAGTTGCTTTTCCCGGCTTTCAACGTCAATGATTCCGTGACCAAGTCCAAGTTCGACAACCTCTACGGCTGCCGCGAATCCCTGGCTGACGGTATCAAGCGTGCCACTGATGTCATGATAGCGGGCAAGGTCGTGGTCGTGATCGGTTACGGCGATGTGGGCAAGGGATGCTCCCAGTCCATGCGCGGCTTTGGTGCTCGCGTGCTGGTCACCGAGGTCGATCCCATCTGCGCACTTCAGGCCGCCATGGAAGGCTACGAAGTCACCACCATGGAAGATGCCGCTCCCCGTGGCGATATTTTCGTCACCTGCACCGGAAACTACCACGTTATCTCCGGCGTACATATGGACGCCATGAAGGACGAGGCCATTATCTGCAATATAGGTCACTTTGATTCCGAGATCGAGA
>JAFLJW010000155.1 GCA_022712815.1 Pseudodesulfovibrio sp.
CGAGCAAGCCATTCACGTTCTCGTTCAACCGGCTCATTCAGGACCTTGACACCACCGCGCTCAGGGACAAGGAAGCCCTCATGGGGCTGTTGCGCAACATCCAGACCTGCACCCGCTGCGGCAAGTGCAAACAGGTCTGCCCTATGTATTATCCGGCCAAGGGGTTGATGTATCATCCGCGCAACAAGAATATCAGCTTTGGCGCATTGATCGAGGGCATCTATTATTCACAGCTCCAGACCGGCGAGCCTGCACCAGAACTTTTGTCCCAGCTTCAGGGAATCATCGATCATTGCACCGCCTGTGGCAAATGCCAGGCAGTCTGCCCGGTCAAGATCGATTCTGCCGGAGCCGTTTTATCCATGCGTTCGTTTCTCGATTCCAAGGGTAAATCCGGCCATCCGATCAAGCAGATCATCCTGACAAATCTTGCCAAAAACCCGGCTGGCAGTGTGCCTGTCGCAGCCAAATTGCTTTCCGTTGGACAATCTGTTCAGGACACGGCAATAGGCATGGTTCCGGCCCGCTGGCTCTCGCGCATCGAGTCGCCCATGTTGAGCAGCCGCAGTCCGAATATCGATTTCAAGAACTTGTCGCAGGAACTGCATCTCGACACCGGTTCGGTCTTTAGGAATCCCAATGCCAAGCGGGACGACACGGTCCTTTACTTTCCCGGTTGCGGCGCGTCACTCTTCTCGCGCTCCATCGGCATGGCCTCGGTTTACCTGCTGCTCAAGTCGGGTGTGAATGTTGTCCTGCCCGACCGCCATATGTGCTGTGGCTACCCGTTGCTCTCAAGCGGTTGCGAAGAGGCGTACAAAACCAACCGCCATCGCAACGTGCAGGAATTACTTGATCTCCTCGTCAAAACCGGCAAGGCTGGTCTCAAGGCCACTACCTTGCTGACCGCCTGCGGCACCTGCCGCGAGTCGTTGGAAAGCTATGACTTTTCCGGTGAACTGGCCGAGCCGCTCCAGCATTTCGACGTGGTCCAGTTCCTCATGGAACGCCTTCCCGCCGTACGTCAGGCAGAGGACGTGCTCTATCACTCCGCCTGCCACGCCGAATGGGTGGACACTCCGAAACTCAAGGCTGGCGAAAAATATCGCTCCGGTCTCAAAAAACTGACAGGCGCGGATATCGGTCTCTCCCCCGGCTGCTGCGGTGAGTCCGGCCTCGGTGCCCTGACCAGCCCGGCCATCTACAATCGCTTGCGCGAACGCAAGCAGGAGCAGCTCTCCGCTGATCTCGGCAAGGACAGGAAGAAACCCATTGTGGTCGGCTGTCCGTCCTGCAAGGTCGGGATAAAGCGGTCCATGCTCCAGATGAAGCGCGGCAATCGTGTCATTCACACGGTCGAGTATCTGGCCGAAGGCATTGGCGGCAGGAAGTGGAAGAAAGAATTGAAGGAACTGCTGAAGGCGGTCGAGCGAAAGGGTGCAGATAGCTAGGTTTTGCTCGTTGTCCATATGGAATTAAACGAAAAACCCATTTCCAAAGGCTTACCGTTTACACCATACTGGCTCAATGATATAATTTCACTTTCAGGCTAGACTGAATACACCATTCATCCCTCTGGAGGCGAATATGGAACTTTCCGTAAAGAGTAACCTTGGCGAGTTGCTTGATGCATACCCTTTTTTGGTGGATTACCTGATCGGGAAATCTCCTAAATTCAGCAAGTTGAAGAACAAGTTTCTCCGAAAAACCCTTGCCAAGATGGCACCCATTTCCAAGGTGGCATCCATTGGAGGGATTTCACCGGACACGCTGCTGGTGGAAATAGCGGCGCAAATTTACCTGCACAGCAATGATTCCGTCACTTTAGTCAATCCCGGTGGGCGAAAGGATGTGGAGCAGCCCATGAACCGGGAGGAACGTGTCCGCATCTTCAAGGGCATTGTCAACCGTTTGCATCAGGGCGAAAGCCTGGATTCCGTGCGGACCGAGTTTCATGATCTGCTGCGCGATGTTTCTCCTGCTGAAATCGGAGCCATGGAGCAGGAGCTTGTTGCAGACGGCATTGATGAATCAGAAATCAAGAAGCTCTGCAATTTGCATGTGGAGTTATTTGAGGCTTCCTTGCAATCCGACATGCCTGAAATGGAACCGGGCCACCCCATCCACACACTTCGGGCTGAAAACAGTCTGGCTGACAAAAAAGCGGAACAGCTTCACTCAATCGTGGGGCAAGCCACTGATGACCTGTCTTTTTCCGCTTCCCACAAGGGACTGGTGGATGCGGTTCAGGATATGTCTGGTATTATCCGTCATTACGAGCGCAAGGAGAACCAGTTGTTTCCCTTGATGGAAACCCATGGTTTGACCGCGCCACCTCAGGTCATGTGGGCGATTCACGATGATATCCGGGCCATGTTCAAGAAGAGTCAGGCCGCACTTGATGCCAAAGACCGGGAAAATGTTGTTGCTTTTGTCTCGGAACTTGCAGTCGCAATCAGGGACATGATCTACAAGGAAGAACAGATATTATTTCCCATGGTCTACGAAACCTTTACGGACGAAGACTGGTCCAGGGTGCGATTGGGAGAGGAGGAAATTGGCTTTGCCTGGGTGGAACCGGGTGATGTCTGGCAAGCTCCCGCAGTCTCGGCCAGCACCGCTTCCAAAGAGGGTGACGATTTGGTTTCCCTGGATGCCGGAACCCTGCGACCCGAAGTGGTCAACGCCATCCTGAAATCCTTGCCGATTGATCTTTCGTTTGTGGATGCCACTGACCGGGTGGCCTATTTTTCTCAGACAGAGCACCGTATTTTCCCCAGAAGCGCAGGCATAATAGGCCGTGAAGTCAAAAAGTGCCATCCGCCCAAAAGCGTGGATACAGTGGAAAAGATTCTGGAAAAATTCAAATCCGGCGAAAGGGACATGGCCGAATTCTGGATTGAAATGAACGGGTCTTTCATCCACATCCGATTCTACGCCATCCGTCAGGAAGACGGCACCTATGAAGGGTGCCTGGAAGTGGCCCAGGATGTCACCCACATCAGGACCTTGACCGGTCAACGACGACTGGTTGAATGGGATTGATGGCCCGCTGAAAGCCTGTACAGCGAGGAAGATACTTCCGAATGGTGGCGGAGAAAAGGATGAAAGAAAAAAGTCTTTTCTTCACCTGCCCAACCCCGAAAAACAATACTTCCCCTGACGGTGGGGGTAACACCGTCAGGGGAGAGTGCGTTATGGTTCCCTAGGAATCCAATGCTTTATGGATCGCCCCAAGGAGTTCCTTGGGGTTGAAGGGCTTCTTGAAGGACGCCACAGCGTTCTTGATGGCCAGATGAATGCCTGAAAGGCCGCTGACCAC
>JAFLJW010000399.1 GCA_022712815.1 Pseudodesulfovibrio sp.
CTCGACTTTTTATCCATGCAGGAATACAAGATATTTCCTCTGGAAAACCCCTACAGAATCGTTGTTGATGTCTATTCTCCTGATGGCAGCACGCCCATCGCCAGGGCGACACCGGCCAGAAAGGCAACAAAAAAGACCATCGCCAATTCCAAATATCGTCCCCCGAACGGAAGCAAGAAGCTGGCTGGAGACCTGCTTGAGCAACTCGGCCTCACGGTCAGGACCATCATGCTCGATGCCGGTCATGGCGGAAAGGACCCTGGCGCGGTCGCCAACGGCATTCGCGAAAAGGACGTCAATCTCCGTTTTGTAAAAATTCTCGGCAAGAAGCTCAAAGCCAAAGGATTCAACGTGGTCTACACCAGAACCACGGATATTTTCATCCCCCTAGAGCAACGGACTGCCATAGCAAATGTCAAGAAGGCCGACCTTTTCATCTCCGTCCATTGCAATGCCAACCGGAGCAAGAAAATCAACGGGCTTGAGACCTACAGCCTGAACCTCGCCAAGAGCAAGGACGCGGTACGCATCGCGGCCCGTGAAAACGCCGTGGACCCGCGTGCCATTTCCGATCTTCAGTTCATCCTCACCGACCTGATGGTCAATTCCAAGATCAAGGAAAGCCGTGACCTCGCCAAGGACGTGCAGACCAGCACGATCAACCGGGTCAAGCGCAAATGGCCTATCAGGAACAAAGGCACCCGCGAGGCTCCCTTCTATGTTCTGATGGGCGCAAAGATGCCATCCGTGCTGATAGAACTCGGTTACATCACCAACTACACCGAGGCCAAACGCCTCAAGTCCAGCGCCTATCTCGACTACATGGCAAGAGGCATCGTCGAAGGTATTCTGGCCTACAAGGGCAAAATAGAAAGATACGCCATGCGGTAAGGGGTCGTCCCTCTATCGTCATTAAACATGAAGATAAAAAGAGAAGAAAGACAGATACAAACGAGATCGTCACTGTCTTTCAGGTCAACTCTCCCCATGTCCTGATTACCACCTCGCGCTCCAGCTACATGCGGGTGAACCTTCGCATGACTGGCATCAATCTCAGCCATTCATAATCAGGTTCATCAAGGACCTGTTCAAGCAAAGACTCCCATATGCCCTTGTCACGCCAGCGACAAAACCGTTTGTGAATGTTCTTCCAACCCCATAATCAGGAGGAAGGTCGCACCACGGAACTCCTGTGCGAAGTATTCAAAATACAGCCCCTTACTTATTATCACCGGGGACGGCTAGCTTGGCTAGTTCGGCGAGGCGGTTATCGACCATGCGGTAGAGTGTTCCGGTGGGGAATTTACCATTTTTACCGCGTGTTCCTGCGCGCATTCCGGTGAGGATGAGCATTGCTTCTTCAATGGTTTTGACCGGGAAGATGTGGAATTTTCCTTGTTCGACGGCCTGGACGATTTCATCCTTGAGCATCAGGTTGACCACGTTGTCGGCGGGCAGGATGACGCCTTGCTTTCCGGTCAGTTTACGACGACGGCAGACCTCGAAGAATCCTTCGATCTTGCGGTTGACCCCGCCTACGGCCATGATCGCACCGGACTGGGAAACTGCGCCGGTAAAAGCGTAGGAGAGATTGATCGGTGCGCCGGACAGAGCGGAGAGGAGCGAGGCAAGCTCGGCTCCCGAGGCGGAATCGCCTTCGATGCCAGCGTAGGATTGCTCGAAACAAAGCGAGCCGGTGAGGACGATGGGTTTATCCTGGGCAAAGAGGCCGACCAGATAGGACTTGATGATCATCATTCCCTTGGTGTGGATGGGACCACCCATCTGGGCCTCGCGTTCCAGATCGAGAATCCCGCCGTGGCCCACGCCTGCGGTGCAGGAAATCTGGTGGGGCAGCCCGAATTCGTAGTCGCCGAACAGGGTGACGGAGAGCCCGTTGGCGCGCCCCACGGCCTGTCCGTCGGTGGCGACCTTGATGACCTGTCGGTCATAGTCGGACATGAATTCCTCTTCGTAGAGATTGACGCGGTAATCCTTGGCTGCCACGGCCTCGTTCAGCACGGCCAGATCGACCTTTTTCTTGCCTGCGATACGGGCCAGTGCAGATGCCTCGATCATGCGCTCGCGGATGAGCGGGATGTAAAGGGAGAGCCGTTTCTGGTCCTCCACCAGCCGGGAGGAAAAGTCCACAAGCCCGGCGATGGCCTCGCGGGTCAGGGGCAGGACACCGGTTTCACGCGCTGTCTGGCCGATGACGTGAATGTAGTTCCTGATATTGGCCGCGTTGCGGGTGGCCGCGTGCTGTAGATGCGCCTTGAGCTTGAAATACTTGGCGAACCGGTCGTCATTGTAGAGGAGCATTTCATAGTGCTCGTCCGAGCCGATGAGCACGATCTTGATGTCCAGATCAATGGGTGCGGGCTGGATGGTCCGGGCGCGGACCTGTTCCGGGTCCACCGGGTCCTCGATGCGCGACTGGCCTGAGCGCAGGGCGCGGAGCAGACCTTCCCAAGAGTTTGGGTTTCCGAGCAGGTCTTCCATGTTGAGAATCAGGAACCCGCCATTGGCCTTGTGCAGGGTCCCCGCCTTGATCAGGGAAAAGTCGGTGTAGAGTGCGCCCATTTCAGCTTCGCGTTCGATGGAGCCGAGCAGGTTGAAGGCTGTGGGGTGGTCTTCGACAACCACGGGTGCGCCCTTGGTCTTGCCGTTGTCCACAAAGAGGTTGACCTCGAACCGGGTGAAGAAATCCTCGCCAGTGGGCATACTTTCCGGCAGCAGTCCGGCCAGCGAGTTGTCGCGGGGCATGAACTGGTCCACGTTTTCCACGACCTCGTTTGTCAGGGCCTCAAAATATTCCGCTAGTTGCTTGATGGACCTGAACTTGTCGCTGACCTTGGTGAAACAATCGTCCATGACCTTTTTGGCGGTTTCACGATGCAGATCATTTTCGGAATCGCGCATGTCCATTTCGTTCTGGTTGATTTGACGCAGGATGGAGCTGACCCCGACCAGCAGTTCCTCTCCTTTGGCCTTGAGTTTTTTGCGCCGGGCGGGTTTGAGCTTTTCAAACTCCTTGTCCGAAACGGCCTCTCCCTCCACGATGGGGGAGAGGGTGAGTACCCCTTCATCGTCCAGACTCAGACTGAAATTTTCCTTTTCAGCGGAAGCATCCATCCGGCTAAACAAGGTCTCGCGCTTGGCGTTGTGTTTTTTGACAATCCGCTCGTGTTTTTTCTGAAAGGTATCCTTCTCGAAGCGGGCAGGTATCTCCTGCTTGATATGGGTCATGGCCTTGTGCTGGGCCTGTTTGAGCTTGCGCCCCTGACCTGCGGGCATGGACACGGAGATGGGTTTGTCGTTGTCCTCGAAATTGTAGAGGAACATCCAGTCGCACGGGACGGCTGCCTTGGCAGCGGCCGGGGTGAGGAAGCTCTTGACGAAATAGGTGCGGCCCATGTTCGCTTCGCCGGACACATAGAGGTTGTGCTCATTGCCCTTGATCTGAAGGGCCAGCGAAAGGGCCTGAATGGCCCGGGGCTGGAACCGGTGGTAAACATTGCGCTCGGGAATTTCCGAGCTGTCTGTGTAGGGAACCTTTGCCGGGTCCAGAGAAGCCCGCAGTCTGGCGGCGGCAAGTCCCTTGATTTTGGAAGTATCGGTCTTTTTCATTGAATGCTCGTGTGTGTTTGTGATGCGTGGCATTTCCGCCATACGAGGAATCTAAGATGTTTTGG
>JAFLJW010000299.1 GCA_022712815.1 Pseudodesulfovibrio sp.
ACCGGATGTCAAGACTGAGTTTGGCCTTGCCTGCCTTGCCTTTTCCTTCTGCCAAGGGTATCGCTGACCCATCAAAATCAACTTAAACAACCCCATTGAATATTGATGTCAAAACCCTGCGTCGGCTGCGGGTGGTGCTGCATTCAGGACCCCTGCATGGATTCCCATAGAAAATACGGCTACATGCGCCGTTGCCCTGACCTCTTCTGGGATGAAGGGAAACACCGTTACATGTGCGCCATGATGCTCGACCCGGAAGTGGGCGAGCAGGTCAAAAAATCCCAGCACGCTGGCATCGGCTGCTACGCTCCCCTCAATTCGTGGCGCGATGACGTCCGCAACCGCGATGACGACAAAAAATAACATCCAGCCTCTTGCCCTAACTTCTTTTTAGGGTGATACTTTCACCATTCATTAATTCCGGTTTTATTGTTTTTCCATAACTGGGCGATGTGTTGAGACGTAATACAGCTGTAACAATCTTTGGAGTCAGAGAGTATAGTATGAATTTACGGTCCGGGGAAACAGGCTATAACACCCTTCCGCTGGATTTCCTTCTGTGTCATAGTGGCACACCTTGCTCGGAGGCGGAGTGGGATATATATAAAAATCAGCTTAATAGCTAAAATGACGGAATTGCGTACTTTGAGGGACCAATGGCGGAACAAAAATACGATTCAATAGTTTACGATTATTTTGAAAAAAAGCATGGAACCATTGTTCTTATCAGTGAAGACCCACTGTTCAAGAAAATGCTTTCCTCGACCATTTTCAAAATTATTGGAACCAAGAGGTCTTGCCTTTTCAATTTTGAAAATGTTCAACCCGGATTGAAACAAATTCAGGCGCTTGAGGATAAATCCATAGAATGCATCGTGTTCATAGAGCGCATGCTGGGTGGGCGTCCGAGTACGGATACCATAATCACTCTCAAGCGGCTCCTGCCGGATATGCGAATCGTCGTCCTGGTGGGTGAGACAAAGCGTGAAAATATCGCATATTTTTATGAAATAGGTGTCAATAACGTCATCTCCAAGCCCGCATCCATGAACAACATCATCGAAAAGATAGCGTTCACCATCAAGCCGCAGGGCAAACTGAGCGAATACATGGGGTTGGGGAAACGCTTTCTGGCCGCTGGCAGGCTCACGGAAGCCCTTCAGGTCAGCGACAAAATTCTCCAGATCAAACCGAAAAGTCCAGCCGGGCTCATGCTGCGCGGCGATGTCTACCTTGAACAGGACGAAGTGGAGCAGGCTGTAGGTTGCTACATGATGGCCCATGAAGGTTCGCGTCTCTACCTTGAACCGCTCAAGAAATTGGCCAATGCATACAAGGGCAGGGATCAGGACAAACATCTTGACTACATGAAAAAGCTAGACCGGTTGAGCCCGCTCAACACCGAGAGAAAAACTGAAATAGGCAGGGTCCACTTTGAGCGCAAGGAAATAGAGTCTGCTGAGAAATATTTCGATCAGGCCATTGAAACAGCCACCAGGGAAGCCATGAGTATGGTCGGCGCGGTGGCCGAGCAAATATCCGAGGCCGTGAGCCAGACCTCACCCCGCATGTCCGAAAAATACTTGAGCAAAGTCCTTGAGGCCAAGGGGCGTCATCTTGGTCCCGAAGATATCATACTGTTCAACAAGCTGGGCATTGCGCTCAGGGGACAGGGCAAATGGCGTGAGGCCATTGCGAATTACAGCAATGCCCTCCGGATTTCGCCAGACGATGAGGGTTTGCATTACAACATGGGCATGGCCTATTTTGATGGTGACGATAAACCCATGGCTGCCAAGTCTTTCACCAACGCCCTTGCCAAAAATCCTGATTTTTACAAACAGAGCGAAGGTGTTTCCATGAACCTCGGGTCCATATTCAACGAGCTTCGTCAATTCAAGAAGGCCGCCCCGTTTTTCGAAAACGCTCTGGTAATCAATCCAGATAACAAGACTGCCAGACGCAAGCTGGATGCCATTCAGAAAGTCATGGGTTGACAGAATGTTCAGGGGCAGGTGTTTTTCGACAGCCGAGTAACTGCAGCAACACATGGATTTACAGGCCGCCGAGGTGTACTCTTGGCGGCTTTTTCTGTGTCCACTTGACCGTTTTCCTAAAATTCACGTATTGTGATTGCCAAGGACTAACCATTTATGGTTCGGGCTGATGCCTCGCGCAACCGAGGGAAAGTATGGCAACCCAGCGTTTTGACAAGATCGTTCGTGACTTCATCGAAGTCGGTGAGGGCGTTATCGTCTACCTGTCCGATGATGTTGTCTTCACCCGTGCTCTCAGGAATATTGTCTCCCGCATTATTGGCCTCAAGATTGAAACCCTTATTCCATTTTCCTCAATACCGGCAGCCATGGATAAGTGCTTGGAATTTCGTGATAATGACACCCCCTGCGTGGTGTTTGTCGAGCGGATGCTGAATGACCGCCCGACCACAGATTTCATTATCACCCTCAAGCGTGATTTTCCGACTGTGAAGATGATCATGCTCACCTGGGAAGCGACTCAGGAGACTGTGGCCTACTTTTTCGAGCTTGGCGTGAGCCGAGTGCTGGTCAAGCCCGCATCGGCCAACAAGGTCATCGAAGAATTGGCCTCGGCCATTGATCCGCCCACCGAGCTAAAAAAGCTCATGGCCCGATGTTCTGCGTGTCTCGGAAACAAGGATTTTGACGAAGCCCTCGAAGTGACCGATCGCATCCTGCTCCTCAAGCCGAACAGTGCGCTCGGTCTGTCCATGCGCGGTGATGGACTCTTGGGAATCGGCGAAACAGATAAGGCTGCCCAGTCCTACATGGCTGCCCATGAGAACAAGCCCATTTTCATGGCCCCGCTCATCAAGCTGGCTGAAACATTCAAGAACATGGATGACGAACGCGCCCTTGCCTACATGAAGGAGCTGGACGAAATCAGTCCGCTCAACCCGGAACGCAAGATCGAGATTGCCGAACAGCACCTGCTTCGGAACGAGCCTGAACAAGCCGAAGAGTACTTTGACAAGGGCGTGGAAGTTGCCGAACGGGAAACAAGCAGCATGGTCGGCGATCTCACCGAGCGCATCGTGGACGCGGTTTCTGTGGTGGCTCCGAATCTGGCCGTAAAATATCTGAACCGGGTCATCGACACCAAGCGCATCCTTGGCCGGGACGACCTTGTTTATTTCAACAGGCTGGGCATCATCCTGCGCGGCGAGGGGAGATGGTCGGAGGCTGTTGAAGTATACGACAAGGCTCTGCTCATCGTTCAGGACGACCCGGTGGTCCACTACAACAAGGGTCTGGCCTACTGGGAAGGCAATGAGCGCACAAAGGCGATTGGTTGTTTTGAAGAGGCCCTCGGGCTGGATCAGCATTTTTACATTGGCAGCGTGGGGGCTGCGCTGAATATCGGTTCGCTCTATCTCGACCTGCGTAACTATGAGGATGCCGAGCCATTCTTCGAGCATGTTCTGGATATTGACCCGGAAAACAAGGCCGCCAAAAAACGGCTGGCTGATGCCCGGAACCGCGTGCCGCCAAAGCACTATTCCGATTCGAGCCAGCGGAAGAAAGCGCAGGCCGCTGCATCGCATGACGTTGATGTTTCCACATCGTTCGATATGGACTCATTGTCCGCGCCGCCAAAGGGAAAGAAGAAAAAGAAGAAGGGTAAGCCCTTGATCAACTTGGACTTCTGACTCGGATCAATTCTTCGAGATCAACACGATTCCGCAGAGCACGAATCCGCAGCCGACCAGTTGCGGCCAGCCGATTGGTTCGGCCAGAACCAGAGCCGACAGGACAAGTGCGGACACCGGCATGACAGCGGTGAATATCCCTGCCGTGGACGCCGGGACCTTGGTGATGCCCGCGAACCAGAACAGATATGCGAAAACAGTGATAAACACGCCGTAGTAGGCCACGGTCAGCCAGCCAATCATTGATATGGCGGAAAAGTCAGTGCTACAGGCCTCATACGCACCCACGGGCAGGAACCAGAGCAACCCAAAAAAGGAAATAATGGTGGACACGGCCAGCGGGGAAAGAGGCTCAGGCACGGTCTTGCGGATGAGCAGGAAGAGTGACTCGAAGACCACGGCTCCCAGCACGAGCATGTTGCCAAGCAGTGGGTTTGAACCTGACACGCCGCCTGAATTCTGCACAGTGTTGATGACAAGCACTCCGAGTACGGAAACAATGATTCCGCCCACCGTGTTGATGGAGGGCCTGTCCCGAAGGAACAGCCAGGCGATTATCCCCATGCAGGCGGGTGTGGTGGAGGTGATGATTCCGGCAGAGGCCGGGCCGGTCATGGTCAGCCCGTACAACAGGAAAACCGTGAACAGGAACGAGCCGCACAGGGACTGAGTCGCAAGCATCAGCCATGATCGCCGGGATATGTGCGGCAATCCGCCCTCGCGAATGCAGATGATCGGTATGAGAATGGCGAGAGCCAGGATAAACCGCATGGCCGAAGCCAGAAAGACCGGCAGTTCGGCGACCATGATTTTTCCGGCCACCACCGAACTGCCCACAATGACCATGGCAAGGGTGAGATTGATACAGGCTGTTGTTTTGACGGACATGAGTTCTCCTTGAGGGAAGAACATACCCGTGCGTGAATCAATTGTTTTGAAGAATATTGCGATATTTTCCGGGTGTGATGCCGATCTGTCGCTTGAACAGACGGGTCAGGTGCGCCTGATCCGAAAAACCACAATTCATTGCGATATCAACGATGCGCTCGGTCCCGGCAAGGCTTTGTCTGGCTCGTTTCACGCGGGTCTGGGTGAGATAGGCATGGGGCGTGATGCCAAATTGTTTTTCAAAGACACGCACCAGATGAAACGGTGAAAGGCCGACCATTCGGGCCAGATCGGTCAGGGAAATATCTTCGCCGAAACAATCCTGAATGATGTCGCGGGTGCGGGCCACGGCCTGATGTTCATTGCCGGTTTCAAACCATGAACCCCGCTCGTCAGCGTGGCGGGATATCCAGTTGGTCAGCAACCAGAGCAGCCGGGTTTCCTTTTCAATGGCCGAAGTTTCCGGGCTTTCCAGTAGCTGGTGCGTGTGGCTGATGCACCGGGCCAGAGCGGGATCGTCAATGACGCCCATGCGAAAATTGGGCAGATTGGGGTGGACCATGAGAGCTTTGGCCGCCTCCAGAAGGGCTTCTGGTTTGAGGTAGAACATGCGGTAGGCCCAGCCCTCGTCCGTGGCTCCGTGGCCGTCATGGACCTCGCCCGGCACCACCAGGTTGACCTGTCCCTTGAGTGCAACAATTGTCTCGCCGAGGTAACGAAACCGCATGGCCCCATGCTCGATGCAACCAATGGCAAATCCTTCGTGGAAATGTCTGGAAAACGACTGGGTCACGAACCGGGCACGCAACATCTCCACCCCACCCAGAAACGGGAGAGTGGAGAGGGAGGCTGTTTCCTTTGCTGATGTGCGTATCATGAATATATCATGCCAAGTATGCGGGAAAAAGCAAATGGGTATTTCCCGCCGCCCAAGGTCCGCTTTTCCACCTTGGATTGCGGAAACAAACATGGTAAAGCGTGGCCCACAAGGTTTGTTTAAGGAGAATAGATACAGATGAGAGCAAAAATACATTTGGAAGCCGCATTAAAGGCCGTACTTGCCGACAAGGGCTGGGAGTGGCCGGAGAAGGCCGTGATTGAACCGCCCAAGGACAAGCAGTTCGGAGACATGTCCGTCAATCTCGCCATGATGCTGGCAAAGCAGGCCAAAAAGGCCCCTCGCGCCATTGCCGAGGACATCATGGCTGCCATGGAAAGCGACAGCCTGATCGAAAAGATCGACATCGCAGGTCCCGGATTCCTGAATTTCACCTTTGCCCCGTCCTTCTGGCACGAGACCGTCGGCGTCATCATGGACGCCGGGACAGATTTCGGCTCATCTGATATGGGCAACGGCACCAAGGTGCAGGTGGAATATGTTTCCGCCAATCCCACCGGCCCGCTACATATCGGTCATGGCCGTGGCGCGGCACTGGGCGACAGCCTTGTTCGCATCATGGAAAAGGCCGGGTATGAAGTCGAGGCCGAGTACTACATCAACGATGCCGGTCGCCAGATGCTCATCCTTGGTGGCTCCATCCTCTACCGCGCCAGACTGAAAAAGGGTCAGGACGTGCCGGAACCCGAAGATTTCTACAAGGGCGACTATATCGCCACCATTGCAGGGGAAATGCTCAAGCTGCATCCCGATCTGCTGAAGATGGACGAAGCCGAAGCCATGGAGCTTTGCAAGAACTACGGCATGAGTAACATTCTCGAAGGCATCAAGGAGGACCTGAAGGCCTTTGGTGTTCGCCATGATTTCTGGTTTTCCGAAAAAAGTCTGGTTGCAGACGGCAAGGTGGACGAGACCTTTGGCGACCTGACCGAGTCCGGCATGGGTTTCGAGCAGGACGGCGCGTTTTGGTTCAAGTCCACCGAACTGGGTGACGACAAGGACCGTGTCCTGCGCAAGAGCAATGGCGACACCACCTATTTCGCGTCCGATATCGCCTACCATGACAACAAATTCAAGCGCGGATTTGACCTTGTTGTCGATATCTGGGGCGCAGATCATCACGGGTATGTCCCGCGCATGATGGCCGCCTGTGAAGCCTTGGGCAAGAAGGGTGGCCTGCACGTCATTCTGGTCAATCTCGTCAACCTGCTGCGGGACGGCAAACCCATTGCCATGAGCACCCGCGCCGGTCAGTTCGAGACCCTGAAAGATGTGGTCGATGAGGTCGGCGCAGACGCATGCCGCTTCATGTTCCTTTCCCGCAAGTCCGATTCCAAGCTCGATTTCGATCTGGAACTGGTCAAGCAAAAGAGCATGGACAATCCGGTCTACTACGTACAATACGCCCACGCCCGCATCTGTTCGCTGAACAAGAAAGCCGCAGAAAAAGGAACCAAAGCCGCGACCGTGGGACCGGAATCCCTTGCCCTGCTCGACACCAAGTACGACATGGAAATGCTCAAACTGCTCGATCAGTACCCTGATTTTGTTGAAGCTGCCGCCCGCACCCAGAGTCCGCATTTGATCTCCATGTTCTTGCAGGACCTTGCATCAACCCTGCACAGGTACTATAGCAATTGCCATGTCCTTTCCGCCGAGAACAATGTGGCCTCGGCCCGGCTCATGCTGCTCGATTGCGTGGCTGGTGTCGTCAAAAACGGTCTGGGTTTACTGGGCGTGAATGCGCCGGAATCCATGTAAGAGGAATTCATGTCCGACAAGAACACGCCAAAATTTAAGGTAAAGGTCCCCACGTTCAATGTTGGGGCCAAAACCTACGACTTTTCCCTGAGTTTGCCGGGCATGATCAGCGCGGTGGGCGCGGGTGTGCTGGCACTGACCTTTTTCTTTGTCATGGGAATCCTCATCGGGCGCGGCTACCGGCCAGAGATCGATGTACCGCCGCTTAACAGCATCATGCCCACCAATCAGCACAGCCGAATTACCGAGGACTCTCTCAAGCCGGAAGTGCTCAAGGCCGAAGAGCTTGAGTACCCGGAACGTTTGAAAGCCCCCCCGAACACACGGATGGACGAGCAGCCAACCCCTGAAACTAAAAAGCCTGAGCCAAAGTCTGAAATCAAGACTGCCAGGCCGGCTGCTTCAGGACCGAAAAAGGCTGAAGTTTTCGAGCCGACCCCGGCCAAGCCCGGCGAATCGGTCTATGACTATACCTATCAGGTGGCCTCATTCCGCCAGCCGGAAATGGCCGAAGCCCTGAGTGCCAGACTGGTGGCAGCCGGACTTCGTACCGCCGTCGAGGCAGGCAAAGCCAAGGGGTCCACATGGCACAGGGTGCAGGTACTCTATCACGGCACCCCGGCCTCCACAGCCGGAATGAAAGCGGTCCTCGCCAAACAGGGCCTTGGAAAACCGCTCCTCAAAAAGAAGAAGCTTGTGCAATAGAAAAAGCATCAAGGCTGACGCACCTAACAGGCCCTGCCTGAAACTATCTTACTATATAAGCCTCTTGGCAAAGCCAACACGGGATTCTTAAGGCCCTCGGCCTTAAGCCCGCCGGGAGGCGAAATCACCTGACAAGTCCCGCCAAAGGCGGCTTCCTGTTTTTCAATAATTTCCAATCAAGAATAGCTTCAGCTACGGCTTCCCTGAACATGTCTTCCCGACTAGGTCGGATCAATCTTCCTTGCCATTGATCAGGAGATGTAATGCGCCCTTTTTCGCCAGCAATTCCTCGTAGCCACCCTGTTCCACGATCTTGCCAGCCTTGAGAACCACGATCTTGTCGTAATAGGGAAGCATGTCGAGACGGTGAATGACTGCCAGAACCGAGGATTTTCCCTTCCAGTTGTTCGTGAGGATGTTCTGCACCCGCGCCTGTGACTTGTTGTCCAGAGCTGCGGTGGCCTCGTCCAGAATAAGGACGGGTGGTGTCTTGAGGAAGGTACGGGCCAGAGCGACTTTCTGGCGTTGGCCGCCGGACAGCCTATCACCCATGCTGCCGACCTCGAAATTGAGACCCATCTCAGCCACCGGTTCAAGGGATGCTTGCATGATGAGTGCCTGCATGATGCGGTGGTTGATTTCATCTTCCGCACCCTGAGCATCGGCCCGGACGCGACCAAACAGGATGTTGTCCTGAATATTGAGGCTCTCGATGTACTTGTCGGTCTTGAAGAAGCTGAAAGAGCCGGGGTATTCCGCGTGGACCATGTCGATGAAGTCCGGGCGGGATTTCACGACCCGGTTGGCAAAGCCCTTGTCCAGATCCACCTGTTTGTGGATACCGGGGATGAAGCACAGGGCCAGCTTGAGGATCAGGCCTCTCTCTTCGTCTGACAAAGGTTCGCCGGAATCGAGCCGGTTGGCCACTTTCTGATAGTCACCGTATTCGGCCTCCGGAATGGGGCTGGCCGCAAACGCCTCATGGGTCGGTTCAGGTCCCATTTCGTCAGTGACGATCCGGGCCAGAGTCTCACCCAGCACGCTTAGGTGGGCGCGGAGTTCGTGGCGGTCCAGAAACTCGATGAAACGCTGACGTTCGTGGAGGTGTTCCTGGTCGAACTCTTCCTTGACGGCTGCGCCAAAGGCGATATTTTCAGCCACTGTCATGTAGTGACTGTAGTTGTCCATGTCGAAAAATTCGATGAATCCGGCAATATCTGCGTACATGCCGTCATTCCCTTCCTGAAACTCCTGACGTGAATCGAGGATGGCCTGACGGAGGGCGGTGTCAGTATTCCCATCGCCCAGCTTGGCCCTCAGGGCAAAGGCGAGAACATCGGTGAACAGTCCCACCTGCTGCGTGATCTTGATCAGGTCGTCCAGAGATGGCTCCGCACCGGACTCAGTGCAGCCGCCGCCTTGCATGGCCAGCGATCGACAGGAATAGAGCAGGTTGTCCTTGACCGTGCCGTCAAAGATGAACGGGTGTTGGGCAACCATCCCGAGGTTGTACGAAATATCCTGCTTGGTCAGCTCCGAGACCTCGTGACCACCTACAAGCAGACTGCCGCTAGTGTATTTGTAGAGTTGGGCCACGCATAGGGCGAGGGTGGATTTACCCGAACCGGAGAAGCCGACCAGAGCCACGTGTTCTCCGCCCTTGACCTTGAGGGAGACTTTGTCCAGCAGCTTGATATTGCCACCGACCACGAATGAAAGGTCTTTGATCTCGATATCATTGTCCAGAGCGTAGGGTTCGCGGCCATCCGCTTCCTGAGCGAATT
This sequence comes from Pseudodesulfovibrio sp., assembly GCA_022712815.1. GTDB lineage: Bacteria > Desulfobacterota > Desulfovibrionia > Desulfovibrionales > Desulfovibrionaceae > Pseudodesulfovibrio. The sequence continues at coordinate 9,725 of JAFLJW010000299.1, forward strand.
CAGGGGCGTGATCAAAGGTGCGCATGATCTGGTTATAGCGGACCGAGCTATCCTGATAGACCTGCCAGAATTCCATGAGTTCCTTCCACGGGTCGTAGAGCTTTTCGTAGGCAGCCAGAAAAGCGACGATGGCACCAACGTCAAAGTGGCCCTTGATGGCGTAGTAACCACCGATGAGGAACAGCACGAATGGTCCGAGACTCATGAAGAAATTGTTGACGAACTTGATGCCGAACTTGATGCCGTTTTGCATCACGGTGGCTTTGTAGAGCTTTTCGAGCACCTCTGAGAACCGGCCCTTTTCAAGGGGGATGGAGGCGTTGGAGTGGACCTCGTGCACGCCGGAAACGGCTTCGCCCACCAAGCCGGAGAGGCTCTGGGTGTGTTTGATGCGGTCGCGGTTTGCCTTGCGGAAATATTTCTGGATACGAGGCAGGATAAAGAGTTCTATGGGGTAGATTGCGATGGAAATCAGGCCGATGGTCGGGTTTAAGTGAATCATGTACCCGGCCATGGCGAAAAACGTCAGGATGTTGACCGCAGGCACGGCCACGGCCTGACCGATAAAGGTCGCCACCGGGATGAATTCGGTGATGATGTAGGAAATAACGTTGCCCGGCGAGGTGCGGCGATAGAACTGGACCGGCAGGGAGAGCAGGTGCTCGTAGAGCCGTTCGCGCACGATTTTCAACGTTCTTTCGCCGATATTGACCTGTATCAGGTTGATGATGAACTTGAGTATGCCCGCAACGGTCACCGCACCGATGTAGATGGCACAGTAGCGATACAGGGCCGGGAGGTCCTTCATGCCGATGGCCTCGTTGATGATGCGTTTTTGCATCTCAAGGGGCAGGACGCGCATGGCTACCGTGATAACGATAACGCCGATTACGGTGAGCTGGAGGGGGATGTTTTTATAAAGAACCCAGGAGTAGAGGGATGTTTTGGTGACGCGCTTGGTATCGTTGGGGTGCGGCATGCTTATGTCCGTTGTCTGGTTGGTTTGACGTATTCCCCGGATATAAACGGAATCAGCTGTTTTTCCAAGTCTTATAATGGTATCATTAGAAAGTGGACAACATTACCCTGTTTATGGTCAAACTGAATCCGGTGACTTGCAATCCGGTCTCCAGGGGAAATCATGAGAATACCGTTTCGTATAAAATTTTTCGTAGTACTCCTGGCATTCAGTTTGGGACCGATATTCATTTCGCGCGGGATTATGAACCGGGCAGCGAACAAGATGGCAAGCAGCCTTTCCGAGCAGTCCCACAAGGAATTGCTGAATATCATCAGCGGAGAGCTTGAATACAATGCTGTCGGGTTGCTTGCCATACTGGAGGCTCGTGGGCAGTCCCTGGCTCTTGGTGTGCGAATGCTGGCCAAGCAGGCCGAGCATTATCTCAGTTGGCAGCAGGCTGAAACAGAAATCCGTCCCTATTTCTCCATCGATTTCAGCGACCCGGACCTGGCTCCTCCGGATGCCGTAGTTGTCGATGGATACACCAAGCAGACCATGTCCGGAAAAATGCGCCCCCTTAGGGTGAGTTTCGGGCATCCTTCATTTCATTTGTCGCGCGGAGTGCGCGCAGATGCTGCAACAAAGCAGATCAATCGTCTCCTTGGACTGTTCCCCACATTCAAGGAGGTTTACTCATATCTTGGAGACACTACCTTATGGATGCATGTGGCACTGGATTCCGGTGTCTACATGACCTATCCCGGTCACGGTAATTTCCCCATGATGTATGATCCTCGGAATCAGGGGTGGTACAAACGGGTAAAGGGGGCTGACGCTTCCGCCTGGACCATCCCGGCGGTGGACCCGATCACCCGTCTGGCGGTGGCTACCGTGGGATACCCCGTTCGGGATGAGAAAGGGGAGTTCGTCGGAGCGGCTTCCATTGATGTTCCCATTTCCTCCATGCTGCACGAGTCTGATCTGAAGTCGCGCTGGAGCGGGGAAATTCGTTCGTTCATGATCAAGCGTGTGGACCGGGACGATTCCGGGACCAAGGGCCTGAGCATACTGGCCCAGCAGTCGCATGATAAAGCCGGACATCGGCATTGGATGAGCGACATCACCCAGGACTGGCTAGTTTCCGATGATTCCGAGGGGTTCAGAGAACTTTTGCAGGTCATGGGCGAGAGCGACTCCGGAGTGGTTCGGTTGTCGTTCAAGGGCGAGGATTCGGTCTGGGCTTTTGCATCCAACCCCAATTTCAGCTTCCTGCTCATCGCTCCCGAAAGCGTGGTTTCACAACTTCCCGACCAAGTGTCAGGTTCCCTGACTGCCCTGTTCACTGAAATGCGTGATGTTTCCGCCATCATCAGTGGTGTAATGCTGATTATTACCGGCCTCATCGCCTGGTTTGGCTCCCGTGTAATCACCAGACCCTTGCTGGTCATGGCCGATGTGGTTCGGCGACTGGCCGGTGGTGATTTTTCGGCCCGGATGACCATGCGCACCGGTGACGAGCGTGATATTTTCATTGATTCCTTTAACGAGATGGGGCCGAAACTAAAGAAGCTCATGCTCATCAGCAAGGATCTGGAACTGGCTCAGGAAGTTCAGAAACTGCTCCTGCCCCGCACCAGACCACAACTGGCAGGGTATGATATCTCCGGCGGCATCGCCTACTGCGATCAGACCGGCGGCGACTATTACGATTTTATCGAGGTCAATTGCGAGTCAGGATGTGCGCTCGGTGTGGTGCTGGGTGATGTTTCCGGGCACGGAGTGCCTTCCGCTCTGGTCATGGCCACGGCCCGGGCTCAGTTGCACAGCATGTCCAAAGTCGAGATGCTCCCAGAAACCCGTATCGCGGCCATAAATAAGTTTTTGAGCAACGATCTGGACGGCACGGGCCGGTTCCTGACCCTGTTCTATCTCCAGTTGGAAGAAAGAACAGGGCTGGTTCGCTGGGTCAGGGCCGGACATGATCCCGCCATTCGTTATATGCCGGAGACCGGTGAATTCGGTGAACTTGGCGGCGACGGGCTGGCCCTTGGTGTTTTGGCTGATTTCGAATTTCAGGGATATGAGGAAATCATCAAGTCAGGTGAAATCCTGACCCTTGCCACGGACGGCGTATGGGAGGCACGAAACCCGGCTGGTGAAATGTTTGGCAAGAAGAGAATGCTTGCCATCATCCGGGATAATGCTCATAAAACAGCAGAGGATATCCGAAAGGCCCTCATGGATGGGGTCGCTGCATATCAAGAACATGAGCAGGAAGACGACATTGCCGTGGTCGTGATCAAGAAGGTATAGGCGGGGCAGGTATGGCAGACAACAGCGTATCATTTCGCATGACCAACAAGCAGAATTGCTTCAAGTGCTTCCAGCCCAAGGTGGAAGAGTTCGGGGCGGCGCATGACCTGCCCACGAAGGCGATTTTTCACCTTACCCTGAGTCTGGACGAACTGGTCACCAACATTATTTCCTATGGTTACGCGGACTATGACGAGCATCCCATCGACGTTACGATTTCTCTGAGCGATGACGTCATCACCATTCGTATTGAAGACGATTCCGAACCGTTCAATATTTTTGAGGCACCGGAACCAACATTTGATGTGCCGCTGGAAGATCGGGAAAGCCTCGGCGGCATGGGCATCCATCTGGTCAAGAACATGGTGGATGAGATTGATTACAAACGAGAAGACGGCAAGAATATACTGCTTCTCAAAAAGAAAATTTGCGAAAAATGCTGCCCTGCTGATGGGTAGTCCGCATACGGAGGTTTATCGTGGCAATGACTGAATCCAAGGAAAAAGGCATCATCATTCTGGCAGTGGACGGCAATCTCGACGCTGACGGAACCTTGGCCATGGAAGAGAAGGTTCTCGCCCTGCTTGAAGGCGGCGCGACCCAGCTTCTCTTCGATTTTTCCGGCCTTGACTATATCAACAGCTCCGGCCTGCGAGTGCTGGTTCTCTCCTACCAGCGGCTGAAGAAGGTCTCGGGCAAGGTCGCTATCTGTGGGGTCAAGGACTACATACAGGAAGTCTTCGAGGTATCCGGCTATGACAAGATTTTCTCCCTCTACGCCGAGCGTGCTGACGCTTTGTCCGGTATGTAAGACGCCTCCCCACAGCCCTGCGGCGTTGCCGCATTCTGCCCAGACGGGCAGATGCACTCCGTTCGGGCCGGGATTTCCTTCGGTCATGACGGCTGGGGGAAGGGAAGAGGGAAACCATTTGGAATAGCCACCACCATCGTGTGTGACTATCGTTTCTTACCTTCTGTTTTCGACGGGTTGCGGTGTGATCGGGGCTCTCGCAGCAAGAAGCAATATCATCGCCCTGCTAGCAAAAAAGATATGGGGAGAGTTGACCTGAAAGGCAAGTGCGATATCGGTTGTACTTGCCTTTTCTTTCAATCCTCCTTCCATGAATTGCGCCAGCGACTAAGGACTTTTTTGGTTAGAAGCCGATCAAGAGGAAATAGCGGCTCTGATTCGGAAAAGCCGCAGGTCTCAAATTGTCAGTTTTAGGCCTTATGAGGTTTAATGCTGGGGGGAGGCGAGGCGATGATAAGAGGATTTAGCTTATGTTAGAGTAGATGTTCTATTTCCTGTATGGAAGCTTCAATTGAATAGGGTGCACACCTTTAATAATATCGAGAACTTCTATCAATGAGTGGTCAAGATTAAGCTCATTACCTTGATAATCATAATCTATTCTTGTCTCAACTATTGCTTGAATTGAGTCTCCGGGAAGAAGTATTTTTTGTGCTTTTTGAAAATCTCCTAGCCATTCTTTATCAAGAATTTTTATTTCCATCATTTGACCTTCGGTGCTCCGACAAAGCCATTTGGAACTTCCTAGATAATCAGGTTTTTTGACCATCAATGAAATGGTATCCCTCACTGTATCAGATTTTTTTGTTAAGATAGTATCAATGTCTTCTTCTGTAATAATAAAATTTTTATTGAAGGGGGTTGTTTGACCTTCGCCAATAATTACTATCGAATCTTTGTTATCTAAGTATTGAATTGAATTTGATATTTCTTGTAATATTTTTAAAAGTTCCCTGTGGCTAATCGGTTTTGCTCTTATTGAGTTGTATATTTCGTATTCTTGTTTAAGATTCTCAACAATTTTAATTAAGGCGGTCACATCGTTAATGCTCTCAATCTTTTCGAGTCTATTAGTTTCATTAAGGACTTTATGTTTTCCCATAACGAGGAATTTTCCAATGATCCTGTGGAGGTTTATATTTCGCAAATCGTCATCATCAATATTTTTAAGTATTGATGAGAAAAAGGATCTTATTGATCCTCCTTTGATATCACTTAGTAGTATATGCGATTGTATTTCTCGGTTTATAGACCCGGCCAGAAGAATATCAAAGTGCTTTAAAGCTAGAGTTAAATTTGACATGCTTTGAAAGACTCTTTCGGGTCTTCTCGAGTCTTTTTGGAATTCTAGATGAATTTGAAAATCATGAGAGTGGTCACTGTGCATTGGTCGACTCCAAATAGAAAATAAGATTTACGTTTTGTATATGCATCTTTTTACGATGTTGTAAACGTACCTATAGTCATGTGTAAGTTCTGAGCATGGTTAGTAACTAGCTTATAAAAGGAAGTAAAAGTGTCGTATATAAGCTCCAGCATTAAGCCTCCTAAGGCCTAGAAGCTGACAAAGCGGAGGAGGCGGCTTTGTTTCCGTCACCCGTATGAATGTGGACGGCCTCTTATTTTTATGGAAGGCGGGGCGTACTGTACTCCGACTGGTGGAGCCGACCCGCTTTGATCAGATTCTTGGGCGTGGAGGATGCGGCCAAGCTGGAAAAAAGTCTTTTTTGCTTCC
>JAFLJW010000363.1 GCA_022712815.1 Pseudodesulfovibrio sp.
TTGAAGGATTCGGTCAGAAGCTCCATGTACTGACGATCCTGCCCTTTCTCCTTGAGTTCGTCCAGATATCGCCCGATTGGGACATTGGTAATGGTCAGCAATTTGTTGAACACAATGCCGTACCGGGCTTGCATCTCGCGCTTGTAATCCTTTTCCAGAGCCTCCTGACAGGGTGGCAGACTCGGACCGATAGCGGAATTGAAAACGAGATCAATGGTCAGGGCCTCATCGGTGCCGTAGCCAAGCTCATTCAACCGCTTGAGCACACGGACACTCTTGGGAAAACACTGACTACCCCGCATTTTGCTGACGTTTTCTTCCAGATAGCACGGCATGGATGCCACGAGGCCCACTTCGTTTTTGGCGAAAAACTCCGGGTAATCAGTCAATCCAGGTTCTTCCATGGCCGACAGATTGGTCCGAACCTGAACCGGATACCCCGCAGCCTTGAACTTGAGAACGAACTCCCTCAGGTGTGCATTGAGTTCTGGTGCGCCGCCGGTAATATCTATCATTCCGGGTCTTGCCTGATCAGCCAGGTCAAGTACACGCTCCATGGTTTCCCATGACATTGTTTCATTCCGGGCGGGAGAGCTGCGCAAATGGCAATGAGTGCACGCCTGATTACATTTGAGACCAACATTTACCTGCAAGACATCAATCCCATCGGCCACGACATGCCCACCGATTTTTGTATCAAATTCATTCATTGCATTATATCCTTGGCTAGATGCTTTTCCATTTAAGAACCATACTCCCTTTCCCGGTAATTTCAATGTCTCAGGCAGGTGTAAAATGCCAAAAGAGAAAAAGGGTTCCCACGCGGACACCAGAAGAAAAAGGATGGTTGACGAAACAGGCTTGAACACTGTAGGAAAGCCTTTCCCATTCAGAGGGAAACCAGACGGCGGTTGCATTGAAAACCCCGTCAGATCCGAAAGGAAGCAGCGGTATCAGTTGTATCCGGGTGTCTGGTTTCCACTCAAAAGCGCGTTCATTACGAACGCGCTTTTTTTGTTCCTCATTCAAACCAATCCCCGATCCCCACCCACCAAATAGCTCAAGTAATCTATTTCATATTTTAAAAACTTTAATATTGATTTTAGTTATCATTATGAGTTAGGGTCTTATAAGTTTTCATGTCCATGGATTCATTGAACCTTTTTCAAAAGGATATTTAGATGCCTACAAAAAAACCTGTCTCATGCTCCCGGCCAACTGGCGGGGTTGTTGGAGAACCACCCCCCAAAGAAACCAAACAATCCGAATCAATTGAAAAAACTGGAGGTCCCCAAATGATACAAGTCGGCAAAAAAGCCCCTGATTTCACCGCGCCCGCATATCTTGATGGAGAATTCGTCTCGGTCCAGCTTTCCGAATATCTCGGAAAATGGGTAGTACTCTGCTTCTATCCGGGCGATTTTACCTTTGTTTGAGCCACGGAAATTTCGGCGGTCGCCGAAAAGAATGCTGAATTTGAAAGCCTTGGCGCACAGGTTCTGTCAATGAGCACTGATAGTGTCTTTGTCCACAAAATGTGGGTTGACCATGAACTCTCGAAAATGGTGAGTGCCAAAACCGTTCCGTTCCCCATGCTCTCCGACGGCGGAGGCAACGTGGGCAAAATATTTGGTGTGTATGACGAAGATGCCGGGGTTGACGTTCGCGGTCGTTTCCTCATTGACCCTGACGGAATCGTACAGGCTTATGAGATGCTCACCCCGCCGGTAGGACGCAATGTCAGCGAAACCTTGAGACAGATTCAGGCCTATCAGATTGTCAGGGAAAGCGAGGGTACACAGGCAACACCCTCTGGCTGGAAGCCCGGCAAGGAAGTTCTGAAACCCGGCCCGGACCTTGTCGGAAAGGTCTGGAAAGAGTGGAAAGTCACCATGGCTTTCGACTAGGCTCTCTGTTCACGAACAGCCTTCCTGTCATGCCAGGAAGGCTGTTTCCTTTTTTCCTGAACACGGGTATTCATAGATGCCATGGAAACTTTTTTCGGCACGGCTCATAAGGAGATTGCATGTACTTCAAACAGATAGTTACTCCCGGTTTAGGGTGTTTTTCCTATATCATCGGCTGCCCTGCCGCGCGGGAGATGGTCGTCATCGACCCCAAACGGGATGTTCAGGACTATCTTGACATCTCCCGCGATGAAGGAATGCGCATCACGCATGTCATTGACACGCATGTCCATGCCGATCATGTAACCGGCACACATGAGCTGAAATCACACACCGACTGTGACATCATGATGTATGAGACATCACCGGTGGAATATGAATTCACCCCGTTGAAGGAAGGACAAAAACTCGAAGTTGGCAATGCTGGACTTGAGGTTCTGCACACACCGGGACATACGCCGGATTCAATGTCGCTCCTGGTCACGGATTTCACACGCGGACAGGAACCATGGATTATTCTGACTGGCGACGTACTCTTTGTCGGCGACATCGGCAGGCCGGATCTTGTCGGCGAAGCCAGGCTCGACGAGCAGATCGACAATCTCTACAACTCGCTATACGTCAAACTAAGTGAATACCCGGACTATCTGGAGGTCTTCCCCGCCCATGGAGCGGGTTCACTGTGCGGCCGGGGCATGAGCTCAAAACAAAACTCCACCCTAGGATTCGAGCGCAAGCACAATCCCATGCTGGGTTTTGACAGTTACGAGGCATTCCATCTGGCCATGAATCAGGATTTCCCGTCACGGCCCAAAAGCTTCACACACATAATCACCACCAATGCCAACGGAGTCCCCCTGCTGGAACGATGTCCCATTGATCTGGCCATGGAGCCAGAGAAATTCGAGGAAAGCATGCTCGCAGGTGGTGTGGTCCTCGATGTCAGGGACACTGCGTCCTATGCCGGTTATCACATCCCCGGTTCTCTCAACTTCGGTTTCTCGGACAGCCTCGCCAACTGGGTCGGGATGGTCGTGTCCCCGACAGCGGACCTGTTGCTTGTGGTCAACTCGCACGAAGACTATGACCTCATGCGTATCGAACTGCATCGCATCGGATACGACAATATTTTCGGATACCTCAGAGGAGGCATCTCATCGTGGATATATAGTGGGCGGCCCATTGAGAAGCTGTCCATTGATTCGGCTCAGGCCCTGCATCAACTTTTTGAGCAGGGCGAACAGCCAAGCATCGTGGACGTCCGAACGCCGGGAGAAGTGGAGCAGGGATATATTCCGGGATCGAAACACATATCACTAAGCGACATCCTTTCCGGGAACTTCGACCTGTCCGAAGAGGGCCACCACATTCTCTATTGCGCATCAGGATACCGCTCCAACATCGCGGCATCCTACCTGCAACAACATGGCTATTGGGATGTACGGGCCTTGGCCGGTGGATTCCTCGCATGGGACAGGGCCGGATATCCGACGGATTCATAGCCACGACCTCAAACAAAAGACCACAAAAAAGGCTTACAAGTTCAACTTGTAAGCCTTTTACATCATATCATATTTCAAAAAAAGCACATGACCTCAATCACGGCACCTGATTTTTTCCCACAATTTCACGCATCTTTTCTGCTGCCTTGGCTACAGCCTCTTCCGGTGTCATCTCATTATGAAGAACGGCTTCAATCATGTCCGGGATCACAAACTCGGCAGAAACCTGCGCTGCCTGGGGCAACAGAACTCCATCAGCAAAACTGAAACTTTTCAAAGAATCCAATCCCGCTATGATAGCTTCAATTCGCTGCCTTGAATATTTATGAAAAAGCCCTTGCGCATCCCGAAAGAAAACATCACTGCCGGTCGTATCCCGCAGAACTGGCAACATCCCTCCCGGGACCATATGGAGCCATGAGATATATACGTCTTCCGTAAAGAGAAAGCGCACAAACCGCTCAGCAGCTCTTTCCTTTTCGCTATTACCAGTTTGCAGCAGTCCCATTGCATTTATAACTCCATAGTTCCCCTTCTCTGTGCCGGTAATACCTGAAACCATTCCGGTATTGTCTGAAAGATGGTAATCGAATGGAGCCCCGTCTAATTCTCTAAAGTTGTTTCCGGTCAAGGACTCCGCAGCAATGGATGAAATCACCAGATCATCCATAATAAATGTTGAATAGAACATCATCGCAAGTTTGCCCTGAATGTAAAAATCTCTGCCTCGCCACCACTGGGGCGCGGGAGGACTGTATCTGGCAAGTTCCGAATAGTATTTCATTGTTTTGACAGTAGCCGGAGAATCAAAAACAACTTTCCCGTCCTGAGAAAACTCTCTGACTCCGGCAGAAAGAGCCAGATGCGTAAAGACCTGTTCAGCATACAAGTCATTCCGGGTACCCAAAAGTATCCCATACCGCCCGTTCTCCGGGGCATGCAACGTTTTGGCCGCCTTCATGATATTTGCCCAGCTGTCGGGTGGGGCCAATCCGTACTCCTGAAACCAGTCTTTTCTATACCAAATGCCCTGAACCCAACCACTGAACGGAATACCACAATACGCCCCATCCACCAGTCGCAACTTGTTTAACGCGCCAGAATAGAACCTGTCCTGACCGATGTGTGAGATAGTATCTCCCGCCCCCTGACGATTCATCCATCCCTGATTGCTGAATGCAATAATCATATCTGATGCACAATTTATGGCATCAGGTCCCCTTCCTTCATTCCGGGCTTCAGTCAGCACATACATAAGCGAATTTTCTTCGATTCCCGCAACCCGAACCTCGATATCCGGGTTAAAGACCATGAAGACCTGAGCGAGATATTTGATCACGGCCTGACGATCGGAACTTACTTCCGTTGTCCATAAAGTTATGGGAGTTGCAGCAGCGGAAACAGAGCAAAAAACAAACACCAAGGCAGAGGCCAGGAGCAACCTTTTACTCGCTGGTTTGAAACACGACATCATCACACTCCTACTTGACATCAAAATTTTGCTCTCCGCTCCAGAACGCATCCGGCGGCCGAATAGCGTACTCATTTGCACGAGACCGGTAGTATTCAACCAAATTGTCATGACCATACCGTTCGACATAGGCAGAAAAAGCGACAGAAGCTCCTCTGAACTTACGGGAAAGCAACAGCTCAAAGGCCGCTTCCCATTCCCGAATTTGTCCCTCCGCCTGAGAGGACACGGCATATGGAGCATACAATCCAGTCGCCCCATGCCTGGTCCCGAGCAATTCATATATTCCCAACCCGACGGATGTTCCTTTCGGGGTTACTGTCCCGGCAAAACGAAACTGGAATTCATCTCCGGCAGTCTGCACAGTTGTCTCACCGACAAGTATTCCTGTCCCAAAAAATTTATTAAGCCCCTCAAGGCGAGACGCAATATTTACAGATGCTCCCATAGCCGTATAGTCCATGCGATCCGAAGATCCAATATTACCGACAACTGCCTCGCCGGTATATACCCCCATCCTGGTCAAAAATTCTGCATCACCGTTATCCCGGCGATTTTTGTTGAACTCCGTGAGCATATTCCTGCATTGCAACGCGGCCAGGCATGCGTGGTGAGCATGGTCAGGGTCATCAACCGGAGCATTCCAGAAAGCCATGATCGCATCACCTATATACTTGTCTATGGTCCCATTGTTTTCCAGGATGATCCGACTCATTTTCTTCATGTAGCTTGTAATACTGCCTGTCAGTTGCTCAGGAGACATGGATTCGGATATGATCGTAAAATCCTGTATATCGGTAAATAAAAAGGTCAGATTTTTCCGATCACCTCCCAGGGTGGGGGTTATTTCATTGATAATCATGGCTTCAACAAGAGGCTTCGGGATATAGCTTCCAAAAGCCTTGAGGGCTTCACGCATGGTTTCCATGGCTTTGCCGAGCTTCAGAATCTCGATGATATTCGATTTAACCTTGATGGCACTGTCCAGCTTGAAGGCCTTTATGTCCTCCACATTCTTTATCAGGCTGTTTATCGGACGACTGACGCTTTTGGCGACAATATATATAATGGGAAAAAACAGGATCAATATCCCCAAAGAAACAAATAAAGTCTGCCTGCCTGTCTTTGTGATGGGTCCGGTGAAAATCGTTTCAGGAACCACCATTCCGATAAATAACTCCTTGCCATATTCTTTGGGAAGGGACTCTACGTGCGAGAGGTAAGAAATATCGTTCACTTCCAGCTTGTGGTTGTACAAATCATTCCCGCCCAGTTTCAAAAAGTCACTGATGAGAACCGTTATGGCGGAAAGTTGCATATCAGCAATTTTTAAAGCAACTCCAGGCTTCCCTGTCGAACTGGTGCTGGAAACCAGTTCATCGAGCTCAGAGTATGCGTAAATATCTCCGGCAGCATCAAAAATCATGATCTCACCTCCATCCCCAACTTGCTGTCCCTTCGCAAAACGTGACAAATTGAGCAACGACAAATCCACACCGACAACGCCGGAAACTGCGCCGATGAAACGGCGGGAGACCGTTATACCAGGCTCTTTGGATGATGCGAAAATATAGGTATCACTGAGTGCGGCTGTGTCAATTTCACTGGCCTTTTTGAACCATGGGCGCTTCCTAGGATCATATGAGATATCCAGCTTAGAACTGGAACCAACAATGACAAATCCTGCATTCAGATATTTCCTGAACTCATAGCGTAGCCCATCAGCGCGATGTCCGATAGTTTGCGTATACCATACTGCAGAAGCGGGAATCTTCTGAGCCTTTTTCATGGCTTCCTGTCTGTGCAGCGATGAAACAAGAAAAAAATCTCCATCGTCAAACCCAATATAAACGGATGTAAAATCAGGATGATACTTTAGAAACTTAAAAAAGACAGGACTCATGGAGTGTGAATGAATTGAAGCCTTCTTCTCAATATCCGGAAAGTTGACATATGTGTCCACGGTCATGAAAGCAGTATCAAAAATATTTTGCGTCCTTTCAACAACCGATACGCCAACTCGATGAAGTACCTGCTGCGCCAGGATGATCGCAGAATCAAGATTTCTTACATAACCATAAAACACAACACTCAACACTATGATACTGACTAAAAGGGTAACAGTAGTCATAATATTCACATACAATGGAATCGGTTTTTTCATGACTGGAAAACCTGTCTAAAACTTATGTAAATTGAAACTGACTTTGTACCTTTCATCTATTTTCTACCGCCCACCTGATATCAGTCAGGAGACCCTCGATTGAAAAGATTCGCCAGCCTTCCCATAAGAAATAAATATACAGCAAAGCTATAAAACATGCCATGATAATTCAAAAAAATGAGCACGGAATAGTTGCATCCGGCTCTGAAAACCGATTTGTTTTAGTCGCCTGTCATATATTCAGGTAGTGTAAATTCAATCCGCAGCATAAACAAAAAAAGGCTTACAAGTTAAACTTGTAAGCCTTTGATTTTGCTGGCGGAGAGGAGAGGATTCGAACCTCCGGTGGACGTTAGCCCACACACGCTTTCCAGGCGTGCTCCTTAAGCCGGACTCGGACACCTCTCCGCATCAAGAGAGGCAGTAACTAACCAAAATGCCGTGCCTTGGCAAGTGAAAAATTCGTTCTTCGCCCTCATTTCTTTACAGAGGCAATTCCAAACTTCCCCTGAATTCCTCCAGACTTCCAGCCCCAATCTCTTCAAGCAGTTTCTCAAGCTCGTCCACCAGATCGAAAGAAAAGTCGGGTCGCAGGAAGTTGGCGGTTCCCACCTGAACGGCGTGCGCACCGACCAGTATGAACTCCAGAGCATCCTCTGCCGAGGCAATGCCGCCGATGCCCACCACCGGGATATCCACGGCCTGTACCACCTGATGCACGCAACGCAAGGCCACCGGCTTGATGGCCGGACCGGACAATCCGGCGATAACATTGGCAATCCGAGGTTTCCTGTTATGAATATCCACGGCCATGCCGGACAACGTGTTGATGAGCGACAGGGAATCCGCCCCACCCTCGGCAGCGGCCCGGGCGCAGATGGTAATATCCGTAACATTGGGTGAAAGCTTGACCATCACCGGTTTGTTTCCGGCCTTTTTCTTCACAGCCTCGGTGACCTTGCATATCTGTTTCGGGTCCTGACCGAACGCGATGCCCCCCTCTTTTACGTTGGGGCAGGAGACATTGACCTCAAGGGCGGCAATACCTTCTTCGCCAGCCAGAATGTCTGCCAATTCACCGAATTCTTCGGCATCACAGGCGTACAGATTGGCGACCACGGCCACCTCTTTCCACGGCAAGACAGGCAGGGCTTGCCTGATGAAATTTTCCACTCCGGGATTCTGGATGCCAATGGCATTGAGCATCCCGCACGGCGTCTCGGCAATACGCGGCATGGGATTGCCTTCACGCGGCTTCAAGGACATTCCCTTGACAACGATGCCGCCAAGCTTCGTCAAATCGCCGTAAGGCGCAAATTCCAGACCGAACCCGAAAGTGCCGGACGCAGTCATCACGGGATTTTTCAGACTCAGACCGCCAAAAGATACGTTCATATTCATTATATACTCCCTACAACTCCACTTTGTCGGCCCAAAAAACCGGTCCCCTGGTGCAGACCTGCACATGATGGCCGCTACCATCCTTGGTCACGCAGCCAAGACACGCACCTACGCCACAGGCCATGCGGTTCTCAAGAGAGACCTGTGCGCGTACGCCACATTCAGCCGCAAACCGTTGCACCGTCTTCATAAACGGCGTTGGTCCACAGGAAAGAATCAGGCCATCCTTAGCCGCGTACTCCACAATTTGCTCTTTCATGACCGCGATAATCTTTTGCAAATCCTCTGGCTGGTCATCGCGCATGCACACTCCCTCGACCCTTTCGGAAAGCGCGGCAAAAGGGTAACAATCGAGCGACAAACGATGTGCCAGAAAAAGTCTGAGGTTTTCAGGATGTGGATGTTGCTCGACATAACCGCAAAAAGGTGCGATGCCGATTCCCCCGGCAAGAAGCAGAGTCGGAATTTCAGGCTCCATGGCAAATGAATTGCCCAGCGGTCCCCAGATGGAGACAGTGTCTCCCGGCTTGAGGGCAACAATACGCCCAGTGCCGCGCCCGACTTTTTGAACAAAGAGAGTCAGGGTGTCGCCATCGGCGGAACAGATGGAAAACGGTCTGGCCCAGAGCAGGTCGAGTTCCCAGCCCGCAGGGCGAATCATGACGAACTGGCCGGGTTTCCACCCGTCCCAGTCCGGGTATTCAAGTTTGATCTCGAAGAATTCGTCCGGCCTTTTTAATTGACCGACCGGGGACACTTCCAATACCTTAACATTACGGCAGTTCCTCAAAGACATGAGATAGACCCTTATGAATAAAAAACATTTACCAGAAATAATGGCCCCTGCAGGGGACAAAGGCTCCTACCTCGCCGCTGTTGCAGCGGGTGCGGATGCCATATACGTGGGGCTGAAACATTTCTCAGCCCGAATGATGGCCAAGAACTTTTCTATCAGTGAGCTTGCACAACTGGCAACCCTGGGACGCGATCACGGCACCAAGACCTACGTTGCCATGAATACCCTGGTCAAGCCCGGAGACCCGGAATCCGCTGGCCGACTCCTTGACCGCCTGCAAAAAACCGTCAAGCCATACGCCATCATCGTTCAGGATCTGGCAATGCTGACCCTTGCCAAACAGGTAGGCTTCACCGGCGAAATACATCTTTCCACTCTGGCGAATGTAAGCCATCCCGCCGGACTTGAGATTGCAAAAAAACTCGGTGCACATCGAGTGGTTGTTCCTCGCGAACTAAATCTCGACGAAGTCAAGGCCATGGCCGAAGCATGCCCCAAAGGCCTTGATCTCGAAATTTTCGTCCACGGTGCGCTCTGCCATTGCGTGTCTGGTCGCTGTTATTGGAGCAGTTATCTGGGCGGCAAATCCGGCCTGCGCGGTCGGTGTGTCCAGCCCTGTCGCCGCCTGTACAGGCAGGAAAAGGAAAATCCCGCACGGCTATTCTCCTGCACCGATCTTTCTCTCGATCTGTTGACCAAGCCGCTGCTTGAAATGCCCAAGGTCGCTGCCTGGAAGATCGAAGGACGCAAGAAAGGGCCGCACTATGTTTTCTACACGGTCAAGGCGTATCAAATACTGCGCGATAATCCCAAGGATGCCAAGGCCAAGAAGATGGCCATGGATTTGCTTGAGCAAGCCCTTGGCAGACCGACCAGCCACTCCACATTCCTGCCGCAACGCCCGTTCATGCCCATCGATCCCAAAGGTGAAACCAGTTCTGGCCGAATGGTGGCCGAAATCAAGCGCGACCAGAAAAAACTCTATTTCCAGCCCCGCGAGCAGCTCAATCCCGGCGACCTGATCCGCATAGGTTATGAAGATCAACCCGGTCATCGCACCATTCCCATCCGGCGCAGGGTCCCCAAACGCGGTCGCATGGATATTCCCTATTCCAGACATGCCACAGGCCCATCCCTTCCGGTCGGAACCAAAATTTTTCTGGTGGACCGACGCGAACCGGAACTGAGCAAGCTCATAAAAGGATTGGATGCCGAGCTTGAGTTCTTTCCGACCCCGGAATCCAAGCCATCGGTATTCACCGTCACATGGCCCAAGGCCAAAGCTCGCAGCAAGAGCAGGGGGAAAGGACGCTCAGCCGAAAATATTACCGTCTACCGCGACCTGCCGCGTGGCCGAGTCCATGGCAAAGGAGCGTACTGGCTGGAGCACGGCACCATCGCCAAGATAAATCGCTCCGCCATCAGCCAGTCCCAGTGGTGGTTACCGCCGGTCATCTGGCCCGACGAGGACAAGAAATACCGGTCACTGATCAGGGAAGCAGTCAAAAAAGGCGCACGCGAGTTCGTCATCAATTCCCCGTGGCAGGCCGCCTTCTTTACGGACCACAAAAAATCAATCCTGGTGGCTGGCCCGTTTTGCAACACCACCAATCGCCTCGCTCTCAGCGTCCTCAAGGGCCTGGGCTGCTCATCAGCCATCATCAGCCCGGAGCTGCCCGCTGAAGACGTTCAGATTCTCTCCCAGAATTCACCCATCCCGCTCGGCATTGTCGTCAAGGGAATGTGGCCCTTTGGAATCGCCCGCTTCCTGTCAGAGGAAGTGCGCTTTGACCAGCCCATCAAAAGTCCCATGCACGAGACCATGTTCGTCCGCAAATACGGCCAGAACAACTGGATATACCCCGGCTGGGAACTCGACCTGGGTAACGAGAGCAAGACTCTCGAACGCCTTGGCTTCAAATTCTTCGTCACCATGAAGGAAGACTGGCCCAAAGCCGTCCCAAGACCGAAGCGAACCAGTATATTCAACTGGCGACTGGATTTGCTATAATCTCGACAAAAAAAGGGACCGTTTCAAAAGAAACGGTCCCTTTCTTATCTACACAATCAACAAAAACTACAGAAGAATGGTTCCCTTCATGTAGGTGACGGCCTTGCCTGCGATCTTGACCCGATCATCCAGCGACAGACATTCAAGCACGCCACCGCGTTTGGAAACCTGACAGGCATGGAGTTCAGACTTTCCAAGGCGGCCAGCCCAGAAAGGAACGAGAGAGCAATGGGCAGAGCCAGTAACGGGGTCTTCGGCAGAGCCTGCTTCGGGGACGAATGTACGAGAAACAAAATCGTAATCCAGACCCG
>JAFLJW010000156.1 GCA_022712815.1 Pseudodesulfovibrio sp.
TCGTCCACAACCTCCAGCAAATCCGAAGCCGTGGCAGTGGCCGCACCGATCTGGGCTACGACCACTCCGGCTGCGTAATTGGCCAGCGTACATGCGGTCAGCAGATCAATCCCGGCGGACAGGCCAAGGGCCACCGCGGCAATGACAGTATCCCCTGCACCGGTCACATCAAAAACCTTGCGGGCAAATGTCGGGATATGCTTGATGCGCTCTTCTCCCTCAAACAAGGCCATGCCGTCGCCGCCCATGGTGATCAGAAGGTTCTTGCACTCTAAGCGTTCAAACAACGCCCTGCCTGCGCGAATGACAGTATCCTGGCCTGTCACCGGCAACCCGGCGCCCTCACCAGCTTCCTTGGTGTTCGGGGTGAGAAGATCAACCCCCTTGTAGAAGTCGTAATTGACGGTCTTCGGGTCCACGAGGACTTTGGGGCGATTCTCGCATTTATCCAGCATCGCCATGAAACTGACCATGAACTCCTCGGAAATGAAGCCCTTGCCATAGTCGGAAAGAATGATGACCGGATACTCTTCGATGACACTTTGCAGATAGTTGAAGAGCTCGGTGAATTCCGCCTGTTGCAGGGGAACGGCAAGCTCCTGGTCCACGCGTACTACTTGCTGGTTATGCGCAATGATTCTGGTCTTTTTGGTGGTTGGCCGGGCCGGGTCACGGATGAGCTTTGTCGTCAGTTGTGCTTCTTCGCAGAGCCGGTCGAGAATCACGCCGTCTTCATCGGTTCCTACGGTGGAAACAAGCAATGGTTTACCACCGAGCGATACGATATTTCGGGCCACATTTCCTGCCCCGCCAAGAAGAAAAGATTCCTTTTCGACCCGAACGACAGGGACCGGTGCTTCCGGTGAAATGCGATCAACACTCCCAATCAGGTAATGGTCAAGCATCAGATCACCGACGATCATGACTTTATGGCCCTTGAGCCCGGCAATTGCCTTCCGAATAATTTCAAGCGACATATCGTAAACAACCAGTTTTTTCAGATGTTAAACAGGTACAATTCCCTGCAAGTATTCCCGTACCAGATACAATCCTTCAATCAGAGTCTGGGTATAAAAAGCGTCCAGATCATCACGAAAAGATCAGTGGTTTATCGCCACACGGTCAAACTCGAAATCACGCCTTATGCGAACTCCAGACCGAGTTTTTCCACAAAAGACCGCAAGCTATCTTCATCTTTGTAACTAACCGTAACCTTACCGTTTTCTGGAGAGCCAGATATCTTGACTTTAACGCCAAGCTCCTCGGACAGCGAAGATTCAAGTCCTTTCAGTCTTGGATCAAGAGGTCTGGCTGGAATTTTACCACCTTTTGAAGAACCGGGTCCTGTTCCGACCTCTTCGGCGCCGGGAAGCCTTCCGTTCTGCTTCCAGAACGAGGCCAGGGCTTCGGCCTGGCGCACAGTCAAACCATTGCCGGATATCCGGCGATGCAATTCCGCTTGCGGCTCAGGGTCGGTAACAGACATAATCGCCCGGCCATGACCTGCGGTGATAGTGTTCTGCTGGATGTCTTTTTGCACCGCGTCAGGCAGATTGAGCAAACGCAAACAGTTTGCCACAGCCGACCGGCTCTTGCCGACCTGTCTGGCCAGTTCTTCCTGGCTCAAACCAAACTCCTGCTGCAACCGCTGATATCCAAAAGCCTCTTCAACTGCGTTCAAATCTTCGCGCTGCAAGTTCTCAATCAACGCAATGGCCAGACTCTCCTGATCGGACATTTCCCGAACCAAGGTGGGAATTTCAGTCAATCCAGACAACTTGGAAGCACGGAGCCTGCGCTCACCTGCGACCAATTCATACTTCCCAGCCCCCAAAGGCCTGATCAGAATCGGTTGCAAAACTCCGCGTGCCTTGATCGAAGCAGCCAGTTCAATCAGAGCTTCTTCAGAAAACTCACGGCGCGGCTGATGTGGATTTGGCGTAATATTCTCAACGGAAATCATCCGAACTTCGGCGGAATCAGACGTTTTTTTCTCGTCCTCACGGACTCCGCCCAGCAAGGCGTCCAGCCCCCGGCCAAGGCCTCTGTTACCAGATGTCATAAACAATTCTCCTCAAGCTTGTAATGAGACCCTTGCCCATTTGGGCCTTAGTGCCTATAACGCCCCAAACAGTGCTAAACACAGATGGAGCAAACATGTCTGATCATATCACCGAACTTTTTGACAAAGACGGCAATCTCATAGGCGCCCTCCTCTCTGCCGAGGCATGGACTGCAACAAAAAAACAGGTCTGCGCCACCCTCGGCATCATCGACAAATCAGTCGAACCGGAAAAGCCTGAACCAGTTTCGGACTGGGAGACTCTCAAGGAATATTGGGACTACTCATACCCTATTGATACCGATGTCCACTGCGAGGCCTGCGGCAACAAAACTGAAGACTGGGCCGGCGATGAACCACGCCTCTTCAGGCTGACATCTGCAAACCTGGCTGGCCTCGTCTCGTTCAAATGCATGAGCTGTCAGGCCAAGGTGGTCAAAAAACACTTCAATGACCAGGTCAAGACCGAATGTACTCCCTTCCACGATTCCAAAGTCAAATCAAAAGAAGGCCGGTACAACCGGTAATCGCCAAGCCATCACAGTGATCACTCCCGCCTGATCGGGGGTGATCATATTTTAAAAGAACTAGCGCAAACCATTGGCAGTAGAGCTTCTCGCCACTTCCTGAGCAAGCGCGAGATATGCCTCCGCACCCTTTGATCTGATGTCATAGTTGATCACGGGTTTTCCAAAGCTTGGAGCCTCAGAAAGACGTACATTTCTCGGTATAATGGTATCAAACAGGTGCTGGGGGAACGCCTTGCGCACCTCATTCTTAACCTGCCAAGACAATCTATTCCTCGAATCATACATGGTGAGCACGACACCAAGGATCTCAAGATTGGTATTAAGACGCTTGCGCACCAGCTCGTAGGTCATGAGCAACTGCGCAATACCTTCCAATGCGTAATACTCACACTGCAATGGAACCAAAAGCTCGGTCGCGGCACAGAGAGCATTGACGGTCAGCAATCCCAGCGATGGCGGACAATCAATCAGTATAAAGTCATACTCCGCATCGACGACTTCCAAGAGGTCACGCAAGTAGTATTCCCTGCCGAACTTGTCTACCAGCTCAATTTCCGCACCGCACAAATCCTGAGTACCCGGAAGGATATCCAAAAACGGAATACCCGTCTCATAGATGGCCTTGTGAACATTCTTAGGCTCAAAAAGCACTGAGTATATGTTCTCACGCTGATCTCCCGGATAGAAGCTCAACCCGCTGGAGGCATTCCCCTGAGGGTCCCCATCCACCAACAAGACCTTCTTCTCCATCACGGCCAGAGATGCAGCCAGATTAACCGCGGTTGTCGTCTTGCCAACGCCGCCTTTTTGATTCGCCACAACGATTCTTCTCGCCACAGGACCCTCACTTTACCACTACGAGTTACTCTGTTTCTGCATTTCGTGATTGTTTCACGTGAAACACTCTCCTATTCGATCGAGCTCTGTTTCACGTGAAACAATCACGCCAGTGCCTCCACAAATGCTTCCATAGTTCGTAGGCCGAATCCAAAATGTTGGCAAGGCATCATCGCAACAAAAGACATAAAAACACAAAAAAGGTGACTTAAAGTCACCTTTTTTTTAATCGTAGCCGTGAGAATCAATGCTTTGAGTCTCTGATCATCAAACAGTGATCAGCTTACTTCCCGTAGTATTCGCGGTAACAATCGATGAAGTTTTTGATACCAACTTCGATGGTGGTGTCTGGCTTGAACCCGATGTCCCGAACAAGATCGCTGACGTCAGCTTCAGTGGCTGCGACATCACCATCTTGCATGGGCAGGTAGTTGATAATCGCCTTCTTGCCAACGACTTCCTCGATAACTTCGATGTACCGAGACAGTTCAACAATGGCATTGTTGCCGATGTTATACACACGATACGGCTTGGAACTGGTGCACGGATCAGGGTTAGCCCCATCCCAGTCAGCATTGGGGGTGGCCGTGTTTTTGGTGACGCGAACCACACCCTCAACGATGTCGTCAATGTATGTAAAGTCCCGCATCATTTTACCGTGGTTAAAAACATTGATCGGCTTCTCTTCCAATATGCCCTTGGTAAAAAGAAAGAGGGCCATGTCCGGCCTGCCCCAGGGACCATAGACCGTGAAGAACCGAAGGCCCGTTGTAGGAAGGTCATAGAGATTGCTGTAGGAATGGGCCATCATCTCATTAGATTTCTTGGTGGCGGCGTACAGGCTCATGGGATGATCAACGCCTTCATGCGGATTGAGCGGCATCTTTGTGTTCATGCCGTAAACAGAACTGCTGGAAGCGTAGACAAGATGCTCAACTCCATTATGGCGGCATCCCTCCAAAACATTCAGGAAACCGACAATATTGGAGTCAATATAAGCCTTGGGATTTTCAATGCTGTAGCGAACTCCAGCCTGTGCGGCCAGATTGACCACATGGGTAAATTTCTCGGTTTTGAATAAATCGATCATGGGCTGATCATCATGCATGTTGATGTTCACATGCCTGAAAAGCGAATTCTCGCCAAGAATTTCAAGGCGAGCTTTTTTCAGATTCACATCATAATAATCGTTCAAGTTGTCCAGACCCACGACCTCATGGCCTTCCTTAATGAAACGTCTGGACAAATTGAATCCAATAAACCCGGCTGCGCCGGTCACAAGTATTTTCATGAAATGTATATCCCTTTGATCTGTAACCATCCTGGCCGAATGGCGTGGTCTGCTGCGTCTCGAACCAGCCCGGAGCGTTATACCCTGCTCTCCGAAAAAATTACACCGGCAAAGACTGATGCTTTATTTATTTTGGGTTGGGTTGCTGATGCTCATTTTTCAAGCTCGCCGCAACCACATACGCTACCGGATACTGTTTGGGCAAGTCGGTTGAAATTAATCCAAAATTTCACGATCAGCTCATGAAAGCCTCAACAAAACATAAAAAGCAGAAGAAAACGGCACTGCCATCTCTCGGAGCCCTTGTGCCCCAACGGTTCCCAAAGGCTACACCCACATTCAAGGCTCAAGAGCTTTTTCCATTTTTCCGGCAAAGCACCTCGCAAAGAAGCACAAAACCGCTTCTAGCCCTGTTTTTGAGCAAAATTGAGCATAAGCTTGATTTTGCAAGATCAAAGACGAATATTTGTGAGGGCGTCGATGGATAACTGCTGCTCATGGGGGAGCATGGTGATGAGCTTCGCCAAAGGAGGCAGCACAAAAATCGTGACGTGTTCCAAAAGACAGGTCGTACTTCCTGCCTCGGCTTCAGGATAGATGACCTTCAAGGCCTCTTCTCCAAAACATGCAATATAGGGAGTGCGCCAAAGTTCCCACCCTTTCCAAAACATTTGGCTGTCCGGTTGAAGTGTCCCCCCAGTCAGGGCGGCGACTGGCCAAAACGCTGTCGTCCCCTTGGGCCACTTCAGGTGGTTAATAATATTTCGAAGCGCTCTCCCCCGCTTGGGGTCGGCCTGTCCTCCAAGGTCAAGTCCAAGCTCCATGTATGTCCACACCACCTTGGGTGCTTCGGGAACACGCTTGAGAAAAGTTGACCACGGCTCCGGGAAACCTTGCGGGGGTACTTTTGACGAAATGGGCTGCGCAACAGGTTGTTGCTGCGGGGCCGAGGAGTGTTGCACCGACTGAACCGGTGGCTGTGTGGGCTGCAATTGCTGCGACTGAGAAGTCTGAACCTGCACGGGCAACTCTTCAACACCCTGAAGGCCACCGGGACAGAGAAGATACTCCAATCCGGATTCAAGCCAGGGCCTGAGGCTTTCCCGTGTATTTAGCCGAGAAGAAGGTGATCCCATAAACGCCACGCCACTTCGGTTTTTGTCAGTTGCGGCCACATCTCTTTACGGCCTTGCCCATCGAGTACAAACATCTGATTGGTGGTAACCCCGAATCCGCTCCCCTCTTTGGAAATATCATTGGCAGCGATGAGATCAAGATTCTTGCTCTCAAGTTTTCTGGCAGCCTCATCTCTGAGATCAGAAGTCTCGGCTGCAAATCCGATGAGCCTCTGATGCTCTTTTTTGTTTGCTCCAAGAGTTTTCAGGATATCCCGGTTCGACTCGAACTCGATGGAAATTCCGGAATGGCCTGATTCTGATTTTTTGAATTTTCCATCACCAAACGGGACCGGACGATAATCGGCCACGGCAGCGGTCATGCATCCCAAATCCATATTGGGCCAAAGATCGGTGCACGCCTCAAACATCTGCGCCGCAGTGGTGACGGGAACCACCTCAATGCCGACCGGAAACGTCAGATCCGTGGGGCCAGCCACAACCGTGACATCCGCGCCGCGCAAATAAGCGGCCATGGACATGCATCCGCCCATGATTCCGCTTGAGGGGTTGGACCAGAATCTCACTGCGTCCCATGGTTCACGAGTCGGTCCGAGGGAGATCAGCACTTTC
>JAFLJW010000202.1 GCA_022712815.1 Pseudodesulfovibrio sp.
TCAACGGCCTCTTCCAGGCTGCCCGGACCAGAGCGCGCGGCTACCGAAACGTGGACAACTTCATCATCATGGTCTACCTGATCGCCGCTCCCATTCAATTCATGGTCTCTTCATGAATTCCACACAAAACGTCGAAGAACCCAAAATATAGTGTCCATCATTAAACCGGCAGCAGATTCTATCTGGACTTTCCGAGCTATATAAATATGAATAATATTCATATTGGTTGTCCTCTTTTTGTGTGACTACAGGCCGCTGGAGTACATCCATATCTAGTAGCAACCCGTTTTTTTTTGACTTCCAATAGTGGCTAGGATATTCTCTATTAACTGAAGTCACTTTTCGACATATCCTTAACTTATTTGAGAATTACATGCCTCACATTGCTTTTGTAACAGGTGCCAGCAAAGGAATTGGAGCTGCTATAGCTATTCAACTGGCGCAAGATGGTTTTGACATTTGGCTAAATTACCGTAACGATTCAGTTGGCGCGAAGAACGTTGCAACCAAAATTGAAGCACATAGCCGTCAATGCACCTTACTCAAATTCGATGTTGCGAATTCGAATGAGGTCGAAAATCACCTAGTCCCCATGCTTGAAAAAGAGGTGCCTTTCGCACTTGTCAACAATGCAGGATTCACACGTGATGGGCTTATGATGCTTATGAGTTCTGAGGAATGGGACAATGTTCTTCAAGTCCATCTCAACGGTTTCTTTAACGTGACAAAACCCGTTGTCACCAAGATGCTCCGCAAGCGGCAAGGGCGCATCGTCAACATCGCTTCTACCTCTGGCGAGACAGGTGTTCCGGGACAAACCAATTACTCTGCAGCCAAAGCCGGCCTCATTGGTGCCACCCGTTCTCTCGCTTTGGAGGTTGCCAAGAGAAACATACTGGTCAACGCAGTTGCTCCCGGATTTATTGACACAGCTATGCTGGACGAACTTCCCATGGATGAAATCATATCAAGAATTCCACTTGGCCGCGCAGGGACCCCTGAAGAAGTAGCTGGAGTAGTTTCTTTTCTCTGTTCTCCTTTGGCCAATTATATCACTGGGCAAACAATTTCAGTGAACGGTGGCATTTACACTTAGCCCCCCCCTCATACAACAATGCACAAAGTAGTAATAACAGGCGTCGGAATCATATCCGTATTGGGAAACACGGTCGATGCCGTGTCCTCTTCGCTATACAATGGACAATCTGGCATTATCGTTGATGATCAACGAGTTGAGTTGGGCTTTAACTGTCCCCTCACAGGAGTCATCAAGGATTTCGATCCTAAAGCTCGGCTTACACGCAAACAAAAAAAAACCATGACCGACCACGCTATCCAGGCTCACGCGGCCACGATGGATGCATTAGAAATGTCTGGATTACAGCCCGAAGACTGGCAAAATGATCAAACAGGGCTGATCTTTGGTTGCGACTCCAGTAGCATTGCCGCCATTGAGCAGGTTCGTCTTCTCAAAGAAAGAGGCGATACGGGACTCATCGGAAGTGGCGCAGTTTTTCGTTCGATGACATCGAATGTTACCATGAACCTCAATACGCTACTCAAAACACGGGGAGCTGCTTGGTCTATAAGCTCCGCATGTTCCAGTGGAGGTCATGCAGTCGGCCAGGCGTTTACTCTCATAGCTGCTGGGCAACAGGATCGCGTAATATGCGGAGGCGCACAGGAAATTAATTGGGAGTCCATGTGCAGCTTTGATGGGCTTGGTGCCTTCGCTTCCAACACAGATGCTCCCACAAAGGCCTGCCGTCCATTTGACAAGAATCGCAACGGCCTTGTCCCAAGCGGCGGTGCGGCAGCCATCGTACTGGAAAGGTATGATCACGCCAAAGCCAGGGGAGCCCAAATTTTAGGAGAGGTCTGCGGTTATGGTTTCTCCTCCGACGGAGAGCTGCTTTCCAATCCAAGCACGACGGGGCTATCCATGGCCGGCGCAAAGGCATTGAAAAGGGCAGAGATTATCCCCAAAGATATAGACTACGTCTGCGCCCACGCGACATCAACACCCGCCGGAGACATTGCAGAAGCTGTCAATCTGAAGACACTCTTCGAGGGGTGTTCACCTGCCATCTCTTCAACCAAGTCAATGACAGGCCATGAATTGTGGATGTCTGGCGCAAGCCAAGTCGTTTACTCTACGATTATGGCTCGAGACGGCTTCATAGCACCGAATATAAACCTTGAGACTTTAACCCCGGAAGCTGAAGGACTGCACATTACACCATTTACCATTGAACGCGCACCCCATTCCGTGTTGTGTAATTCCGCTGGATTCGGTGGCACCAATTCCTGCCTGGTCCTGAGGTACTGATGCCATATTACGACCATGTCGTTGTCGGAGGTGGAGTGGCAGGCATGACCGTTGCCATGATTCTTGCCATGAAGGGATCTCAGGTAACGATTATCGAGTCTTTTCCCTTCCTTTCTCCGACAGTCAGAGGATTTCGTCGAAAAGGCGTACTCTTTGATACAGGGCTGCATTATGTTGGAGGACTTGGTGATGGGCACCCATTGGATGTCTACTTCAAACACCTCGGCATTTCCGACCTCATTCAGAAAAAAGCTTACAATCCAAATGGATTTGACCGTTTCATTTTCGAGGAAACGGAGGCCAGCTATGACATTCCATGCGGCTTCAACAAGCTAACCAGCAGGTTTACCAACTGGTTCCCCAATGAAGGTAAAGCCATAGAACGCTACTTTACAGCCATACAGCAAGCGCTAGATGCGTCGCCCTTTCTAAATTTTTCAATGGACTTCGATCTTGAAAGTGCTATTCACAATGACACAACAACGCTAGAAGATTTCCTTGCCTGCATTACTGAAAACGAGGAACTTAAAACCCTCCTATGTTATCAGAATCTCCTCTACGGCGTTCCTCCTGCAGAAGTCCTCTTAATCACCCATGCCTTAGTCGCCGGATCCTACTACATGTCTGCGCACACAGTCGAAGGCGGAGGGAATGCTTTAGTCAAAGCCTATGAAAAACGTTTGAAAAAGCTAGGTGTCGATTGTTTTTGCGGGAACCGTGTGGAGTCGATACAGATCAGCGATACTAGAGAAGTTGAAGGTGTCACCCTCAGTACAGGAAAAAAACTTTCAACCAGATCCTGTATTTGGACAGCTCACCCGCATGGACTGATCAAAGCGACACCGGATTCAGCTTTCCGTCCTGCCTTCAAAAAACGTCTAGCGACCCTTGAAGATACAACCTCTGCCTTGATGTTATTCGGCATCAGTGAGCACCCTATTTCTAGCCTGAACGGGCGCAACATCTTCCTTTGGCCTGGAGGTTCGTTCGATGACAATCTTAACGGACGTTCAGATCAAGGCGAAAGCATCATCTATCTGTCTTCAGCCTATGATAAAAAATCCAAGAAAACGGCGATCACGGCAATTATGCCTCAGCCATATGGTCCTTATGCACAATGGAAGGACTCCGAACGAAGCAAACGCCCTACGGATTACATAGAATACAAGAAAACCGCCCTTGAGAAGTTTAAGCAAGAAGTATTTCGGCGCGCTCCGGAACTCCAAGAATCAGTCGAGTTTGTCGATGGCGCAACACCTTTGACGCTCAGAGACTACTGCGCAACACCAACTGGCAGCCTGTATGGCCTCCAGCATTCCGTGAGCCAATTCAACCCCGCTCCGATCACCAAAGTTACAGGTTTGACACTTGCTGGACAGGGGATAGTTGCACCCGGGATACTCGGAGCCATAATCTCAGCATACCTCACCTGTGGCATACTCGTTGGGCATGACCACCTACACAAAGAACTGAGGCAGTACGCATGAAACGAGTTGTTATAACCGGTCTGGGAGCGGTTTCTCCCTTTGGTGTGGGAACGGACTCACTAATGAAGAGTCTGAGTGCGGGCGATAGTGGCATCCAGGCCATGGATGAACTTGCTCAAATCACCGGACTTAACCCAACAATCGCTGGCAAAGTCCCCGACTATGATGCAAAATTAATCCCCCGAAAATTCCGGCGAACAATGTCACCAATGTCAATATTTGCAACTCTGGCCACCCAAGAAGCCATTACCCAAGCCGGACTCAGCAAAGAAATTATCACCGGAGGAACAGCCGGATTATCCGTCAGTTCAACTGTTGGCAGCGTTCAAGCACTCCAGTCCTTCTTCACAAAATTCTTGGATGGATTCAGCATTGAGGAAATCAAAGCAACAGAGTTCTTCAAGATCATGAACCACAGCTGTGCGGCCAACCTTACTCAGTGCTTTGAAATAACAGGGAGGGTCATGGCTCCATCTGCGGCTTGTTCTACAGGGTGCCAGACCATCGGACTCGCAGCAGAGGCTATCGCTATAGGAAAGCAAGATATCATGCTCTGCGGCGGAGCTGATGAGCTACATCCTCTCACCGTTAGCACCTTTGATATTATTCAGGCGGCCTCGACCGGTTACAATGAACACCCAGCGTCCACTCCCCGCCCGTTTGACGTCGATAGGGATGGAATCGTCTGTGCTGAAGGTGCTGGTATTCTTGTGCTGGAATCTCTCGAATCGGCACAAAAAAGGGGGGCTGAAATTCTAGCAGAAATCATTGGCTTCTCTTCAACTGCAGACCCGTCAAATCTTGTCAGTCCGAGTTCAAAAGCTATTGCCCAATGCATGCAGCTAGCACTAGACGATGCAGGCATTGAACCCGAAGCAGTGCAATACGTCAATGCTCATGCAACCGGGACTGTATTGGGGGATGCGGCAGAAAGTTCGGCCATTGCGTCTCTCTTTGGGAGTAAACCACTTGTCAGCAGTCTCAAAGGACACCTAGGGCACACCATGGCTGCCAGCGGAGCACTAGAAACCATTGCCACAATTTTAATGATGAACAACGGGCTTGTCATTCCAACAAGAAATCTAGTAGACATTGCATCGGACTGTATAGGGATCACGCACATCAAGCAAATCGAAAACCGAACAATTTTAACGGTGCTAAAAAACAGCTTCGCCCTTGGCGGAATCAATACCTCGATAGTTCTCCGGAGAGATAATGACTGACCCAGAAGTAATACAACATGTCAACGACCTGCTTGCTGAAGAATTTGAACTCACATTTGACCAAATGAGACCAGAGGCATTGTTCAAAGAAGATCTTGAACTCGATAGCCTTGATGCTGTTGATATGGTCATCATCCTTGAGCAAGCTTTTAAATTCAAAATTAAGAAAAACGAAGCCTTTAAACGAATTCGGTCGCTAAATGATCTCCATAAATTCGTGCTAGAAAAAAAGAAAGAATTGTAAACAAGTCTAAACGGATAACATCAATTTAATTAAATACCTACGGAAGGGAGCATGAAAAAAATACCTTTGCTTGTCATTTGCACAATGGCACTGTTTATAACAGGTTGTGGTAAATTTGATGTTATTAACAATCCCGCAAATGGGATTTCGCAGGCTCCAAAAATTTGTATAATTGAAAATACGCCAACTAGGAAGGGCTTCCTTTTCGCCATACAAAGTTGGCTCAACAAAGAAAATATTCCTTACCAAGTACTTCCCGCCTCTTCAAAAGTAGATGAATGTGAATGGGCCTTGCAATACTATGGAAAATGGTCTTGGGATTTGGCACTATTCCTTGCAGATGCTGAAATAACAGCCTATTATAAAGGGAAACAAGTTGGAATGGAAAAACTAATCGTTGGACAATGGGATTCCAATAAATTCGAAAAAGGCGAGATTAGAATCCATAAAATGATGGATATGCTTTACTCAAAAGCAGCCAATTACAAGATGCCAAAAAGAACCAACAAATAACCTAACAAATAGAACTGCTTCTCAACTGAGAACGAAGGGAAAGAGTTTTGCCTTGTATACAAACACTAAAAATATATTGGTTGAATTTTAGCATATACACAGGATCCGTTCTGTGGACGATCGTTGGAATTTTTGCTTCACCTTTTGCATATGTACTGCTCAAGAGTACGGGGAAGTACACTACCGCCGAAGCTGTTCGCAAACTAGTATGGATATATAGTCGCGTCTGGGTAAGGATGGTCTCCTTATTCATTCCAATTCACATGCCGAGCGGCAACATACCATCTCCTTGCGTGCTTGTAGTCAATCACGCCTCATTTTTTGATGTTTACCTTATAGGGGCTCAGTCTCAATGGAATGTCTGCCTCGCTGTTCGCGACTGGCCTTTTAGAATACCTTTCTACAAGCCCTTTATGCTCGCTGCTGGGTACGTCAATACTGAAAGCACAGAACCGGGACATGCCATTGCACAATCCGTCAAGACCATTCAGGATGGTGGTACGATGATTTATTTCCCAGAGGGAACGCGCAGTACTACCGGTAATCTGAGACGATTCTATTCCGGTGCCTTTCATACTGCTCTCAAAGCGGATGTTCCAGTCGTTCCTCTTTGTATTTCAGGCACGAACAAACTCCTTCCGAAAGGGGCGAAACTCATCCAACCGGCAACAATTAAGACCTGCTTGCTTCCTCCCGTATATCCAGATAAATATCACCGAATCGCTAATGGACATGTAGCGATGAGAAAAGATGTCAAAGCAATCATGGCTCAAGCTCTTCAGAAAATGGTGTTGTAGAATTACTAGACTCAAACAAGGAGATGAAAATGAAAACGACCAGACTGACACTGCTTCTTTTAGCGATCACAGCTATTCTCATGCTGGCAGCATGTAAAACGGTTCCAGTCTATAACGTCAACGATGCAGGAGTCCCATCTCCGCAGAATGATCCTTTGACCATGAAACAAATTGAAAAAGCCATCGTCACAGGGGGCGCAGGGCTTGGCTGGAGCATGAGAACCATCAAACCCGGATTAATCGAAGCTACGTTAAACATCCGCTCCCACCAAGCTGTTGTTGACATTACCTACGACCAAAAAGACTACAGTATAATTTACAAAAGCAGTATTAATCTCAAATACGATGGGACCAAAATTCACAAATATTACAACGGCTGGATTCAAAATCTGAGTAATGCGATCAACAACAACCTCACAACTGCACAATACGAATAAATATGCCGGAGAGGTGGAGTAGTCTCTACCTCTCCGTTAAAGGAACAAAATGTCTGGCAATAGATGCTGGGGCAGTCCCTTCACGGACGCTGAAATTACGAATGCCAATGAGAATGGCAGGCTTCTGACCATGGAGCTTGAGTTAAGTCGAACCTGCAACCTCAAGTGCATATACTGTTACGCAGAATCCGGTAGCCAACTTGCCGACGAGCTCTCGTTTGACGAGATCATTAATGCCCTGAATCAGGGAATAGATCTCGGTGCGCGTAAGATCATCGTTCTCGGTGGTGGCGAACCCATGGCATACCCACGTATAATGGACGTGCTGTGGGCCATTCGTGAGAAAGGCGTTGAAATCGAACTCTTTACTAATGGAACGTTACTTACTCAGGAAATCGCCGAAGAGTTCAAGAGGCTTGAAGTCAATCCTGTCATCAAATTCAATAGCCTCCGCCCAGAAATTCAAGACTACCTCGCCGGTAAGGGGGGGGCCTATGAATCTATAAGAAATGGGCTGGAACTATTGCTTAATGCAGGGTACCCCAGCGACACTCTTTCCCTAGGGGCTCAAACCGTTATTTGCCAACCAAATTATGAAGAATTGCCAGAAATGTGGCGCTGGCTGCGCTCCAAGAACATCATTCCCTACTTCGAAACTATCACTGAGCAAGGTCGAGCCAAGCAGCACGGTACTATTGCCGTCACACCCTTAAAGCTGCAGCAGCTATTCAACGAACTTTCTCGGATTGATCGGGAGGAATTCGGCATAGAGTGGGAGCCTAAACCACCTGTTGCCGCCTTTACTTGCCAACGTCACTTGTTTTCCTGCACCGTCACTTCAATTGGTGATGTCATTCCTTGTCCAGGAGTCAACATCCCCGCTGGCAACATTCGCCAAATGATGATGAAGGATATCATTGCCGAAAGCGAGGTTTTCAAAAATCTTCGCAACATTCGAAAGACTATCAAGGGCGAATGCAAAGACTGCGAGTTGAGCAATGAATGCTATGGCTGCCGAGGTATGGCCTATCACGTTACTGGTGACTATCTTGCCTCAGATCCGCTCTGCTGGCGCAATGGATCAAATACAGCCAATGAAACTGCCACTCCCTGCGCATAAACTCGTCCCGCACCGCAATTCCATGTTGCTCATAGATACACTTGTCACATTCATGCAGGGGCAGGGGCGGGCTGAAACAACGCTACCGGACACGTGCATTGCGGCAGAAACATCCGGCTTGCTTACCCCTTTGATCCTGGTAGAACTCATTGCTCAGACCTATGCCGCCGTAAGGGGGTGGGGGTTTATCCAAGCAGGCAAGAAGATTCCCATTGGCTACCTTGTCGGCGTGCAGAAATTAGAAGTATTCAAACCGGCTCAGATAAGCGATAGGCTTATCATCGATGTTACCACTGTTGGTGAATTTGAAAGTTTTGCCATTGTCGAAGGGACTGTCTCAAACAACAACGATATCCTGGCAACTGGCAAAATAAAACTATGGACCCCTCAAGAAGAGGACAATTAATGCGATACATCATTGCCATACTCTGCATTGCACTTCCGCTCATGGCTTGGGCTAAACAATCAACCATGGAACCAAGCAAACAGTTACTGGTGGACCTTCAACTCAAAGCTAAACAAATTCAAAGCATATCCAGTCCTTTCACACAGGAGAAACACCTGGAAATGTTTGATGAAGTTCTCGTCTCCAAGGGGCATTTCGTATTTCAAAAACCAGCTAACCTGCGCTGGGAATACGTCGAACCGTTTCGTGCGGGCTTCCTGCTCTCTGACGGAACGGGAAAGGAGTGGGACGAAGTTTCAAACAAGGAGCGCGATTTTACTTTGGAGTCGTCTCCGGCCATGTCCATGGTTGTCAGCCAGATAATGGCATGGACAACGTTTGACCTCGAATGGCTCGAGAGTCGTTATACGATACAACAAATTGGAACAACTCCAGTCATTCTCAAATTGCGTCCACGCAATGACGCCGCCAAGGAATTTCTGGCATATCTTACCGTCACCTTCGCTGCTGACAGCCTCACTATCGATTTACTGGAGCTTCATGAGACCGATGGAGATTTTACACGTATATCCTTCGACAATCCCAGTATCAATGATCTCATAGCAGACGAAACCTTCACTACGGTCCGATGAACTCCAACTTCAGCCTTTTACGTGCATATAAATTCCTCAAAGACAAGAGACTGAGGCTGTATTCCCTTACTCTTATCTTCCTATTTTTATGCCTCGGTGCTTTCGCCAGCACTCCCATACGAACAGATATTCAGATGATGCTACCTGAAGGCGAAAAAGGTATCTTGGCTCGCGACTTTGAAATGCTCTCGCATTCCAGCTTGACCAATAATCTATTCATCTCAATACGGGCCGAAAGAGGTGCCACACAAGAAGATCTGCGAAATGCTGCGGACTTGATGTCCAAAGCACTCTCCTCTCCGCATTTCAACATGGTAGCCCCCGCCTCCGTGCGACCGGTCAAAGTCATTGGTTTCCTCTTGGACAATGCACCAAACCTGATGAGTGCAAATGACCTGAATCATGTCGAGAGGCTTCTTGAACCGAACCAGATTCAAACCAAACTGGCCCAGGATTATCGGGAGCTGTCATCACCGCAAGGCCTTGCCATAAAATCGCTTATCCGTCGCGACCCACTTGGCTTCCGAAACATCCTGACTCCTCGCCTCAAGGCTTTTGACGCATTGTCTGAAGCAACTATTGCAGACGGGTATGTCTTCAGCATTGATCGGAAAGCCATTCTACTCACAGCCAAATCCGATGTAATGTTAACCGATGCAGATGGTTCAGCCCAATTGTTGGCCCAATTCAACGAGGCAAAAAAGGCCCTCCCCACGACAATTGTAGCGGAATTGGTTAGCGGTCATGTCCACACTAATGCAAACGCCACGACCATCAAACAGGACCTCCTGACCATATCCACAGTTGCTCTAGTTGCCTTGGCATTACTCTTCGTCCTGTATTTTCGTTCACCTCAAGCCCTCGGAGTCTTCTTGACCCCTTTCGTTGCCATGTGTGTGGCTCTTGGTGCATTGGCAGTCTTCAACGATTCCGTTTCGGCTATAGTCATTGGATTCGGAGCTGTATTGATCGGAATATCCGTTGATTTCGCCATACATGTGTATTTCGCAATTGCACGCCATTCCGGGAATCCGGGCGAAGCAGCACATGCCGTTTCAAAACCAATTCTCTTCTGTGGTTTAACATCCTGTGCCGCCTTTGGGGCTCTTTTTCTGTCTGGCATACCCGGCATCAGGCAACTCGCTTTGTTCTCCATCGCCGGCCTAGTTGCAGCGGCTTTATTTTCGCTTCTGGTTCTTCCTCATCTGTGCAGAGGAGCCCGCATTGTATACAATCAGAAGCTCGGCAACAACTCGACCGCCCGGCACCCAAAGTCCATACTTGCTCTATGGGCCATCATTATGGTTACTTGTCTCTGGTTTGGTTCTTCTGTCAGTATTGACCCTGACCTGAGAAGCATGGAATATGTTCCCAAATCCGTTCAGGAAGCTGAACAACGGTTCAATGAAACGTGGGGCAATATGAGGGAAAAAGCCGTCATCTTCGCAGAGGGGAGTGACTTGCGAGAGGCCCTTGACAAGAACGAACGCATCAAAGATGCCCTTACCGTCAATCTCCCAAATGTCAAAGTGGTAAGCATAGCCACACTAATCCCATCACTGGAAACCCAAGCCCGAAATCGTGAAGAGTGGGCGGCCTTCTGGTCTTCGGGACGCCGACAGACAACGGTCGAGCATATCCAAAACCAAGGAAAAGCCATAGGTTTCTCAAAAAAAGCTTTCAAGCCTTTTGAGCATTTTTTATCTGCTCAGCCTAAGGATATTTCTCTCGCAACGCTGGACAAGGCCAGCCTTGGTTTTCTAAGCGATATATTTATCCCCAAATCCTATTCCGGGAAAAGCACCCTGGTGACATTCCTTCCTAGCTCCAAAGAAATTCAAGAATACTTTTCACCCGAGGTGGAACAGGAGCTTGGAGTCCGACTTGTTTCAAATCCCAGGTTCAAAGCATCACTGGAAGAGGCAATGGGCAGCGACATTAAGCACTTCATCTTTATTTCCGGATTGACCGTAGGACTTCTTGTTTTCGCCCTTTTTCGGAACGTGAGACGCTCATGTCTAGCGCTTCTGCCTGCTACAACTGGAATTGCCATGGTGTTTGGTGTCCTCGGCTTTACTGGCACCGCTCTCAATCTGTTTCACATCACAGCCCTGCCCTTAATCATTGGCCTCGGAGCGGACTATGGAATATTCCTTGTAAACCGAGAAGCTCAACAAGCCAAACTAACGACAATCGCTGCAGTGAAGGTGTCGGGCCTGACGACTTTGGCCGGTTTCGGCGTCCTCATCCTGGCTCGACACCCGTCTCTTCATTCCTTAGGCATCACTGTCCTAGTAGGAGTCAGTGCGGCTTTGATTTCCGCTCTGTACGTGATGCCACACCTCCTGAGGAGGCACCCATGAGGCTTGCCTCTCTCATATTTATCCTCTTGTTCCTGAGCGCATGCTCAGTAACAACCACTAGCATGGTAACCGGATCAGTGTCCTCCTGCCCGGCTGACAGTGCTATCCTAGGTTCACAATGGTTCAACCAAAAACATACATACCGACTCCGGCATGGGGGCATTCTTCAGTCAGGCAAAAACACAATTCCCATAACAGGATTCATGGTTCTCAACACCAATGATGCGACAGCCGATGTTGTCATTATGACAGGCTTAGATATCAAGCTCGCGACCTTGAAAATTTCCCGAAGTTCATACAAAACAATGTACGCCAGCCCTGTCGCAAGACGTATCCCACACTTCCTAGAACAGTGTGCTTTTTCTATTCAGCGCATATTTTTGACGGACTTCCCGAAGACGGAAAGTCCTTGTTTCATGGTTGACGACATGCGCGAGTATATCGAAGAAACCCTAGATGGAACCCTGCGTTCTAAAATTGATCCTTCGTCTGAGTTTATGACAGGTAAAATTCTTAAATCCAACAAGGAAATTTGGACTGTCAACTACGAAGGGATGGTGGAGATCAATGGCATCATTTTTCCCGAAAAGGTCACGTTCAACGAGATCGATCGGAACTATGTAGTCACCTTACTACTCACGAGCGCCAAAATACAATGAACACACTCGACAATGCGATAGTGGCTGCAGGTTTCCAAATCCAACTGGAAGGTGACGAATTCATGAAAGAATTCGTCTTCAAGGCCGACTTCATCGGGTTTGACGGCCATTTTCCCGGCAACCCGATCCTGCCCGCCGTTGTTCAGCTTATGGCCGGCGCTATTGCGACCGGAGAAGCCTTAGGGACGCAACTTGTTGTGAACGGTGTGAGCCGGGCAAAGTTTCTCAAGCAGATCAGACCAGGAGATCGTCTTATGGTGAGGGGGATACTGACCGCCAAGGCTGAAAGCATCGCCGCAGCAATTAAAATGTCAGTCGATGGTGAAAATGCATCGACATTTCAAATCAAGTTAACCCGCCAGGGGGAACAATGAGCAAAAAAACTTACTTTAAAGAAATCGACGGTGCTCCTGATCCTTTGAGGGCCACTTTTGAACGTAAAGTCCGTTTTGAGGAAGTAGACCCTCTCGGTATCGTGTGGCACGGACGCTATCCCAGCTACTTCGAAGACGGCAGGGTTAACCTTGGGAACTTGCACAGCATC
The DNA here is from genome assembly GCA_022712815.1 of Pseudodesulfovibrio sp. Taxonomy (GTDB): domain Bacteria; phylum Desulfobacterota; class Desulfovibrionia; order Desulfovibrionales; family Desulfovibrionaceae; genus Pseudodesulfovibrio. Next base: position 12,755 of record JAFLJW010000202.1, read on the forward strand.
GGCTACCTGAATTTTCAGGAATATAATGTGGCCGCACCCATCAAGCAGATGCACATAGATTACATCAAACCACTATATTTCGGAGACCTCGCCCATGTCGAGGCCATCCTCCACTGGAATGAAGCAGCACGACTCAACTACGAGTTTATTGTACGTAACAACGCCGGAGAAATAACAACTACCGGCTACACAGTGCAGCTTTTTGTCGACAGTAACCAGGAACTGATGATGTTTTTGCCAGATTTCTATCAGAACTTCCTCCAGCGGTGGAAAGCCGGGGAGATGTAAGTGGCCCGTATCCTGCTCATATCAACAAACACCACGACCGAACCTTATCCGGTATATCCACTCGGAATGTCGGTGGTAGCCTCTGCACTGAACGCCGCAGGCCATATTGTTAGACAATTCGACTTTCTCATGGCCGAGTCTAGAATTGAGTGTCTTGAACGAACACAGCTCGATTTTTCCCCAGATATGACTGGGATTTCCCTGCGTAATGTTGACAATGTTGATTCTCTTTCAGCGGATACAAACTGGTATCTCGGACACGTAAAGGAAGTCGTCGCCTTCTTGAAAGCGAAGAAGCAAATCGTCATTGTTGGTGGTCCTGGATTCTCTCTGATGCCTGAAGAGATACTCGACTTCCTCGGTGCCGACTACGGCGTTGTCGGAGAAGGAGAACGAAAAATAGTCAAACTTGTCTCCATGCTTGAAACCGGTGCTCAAGCCCCAAGGATACTCAAACCGGAGCAGGCCCTGCAGTCGAAAAACATGCACACACCTCTGTGGGATCAGGCCCTTGTTAATTTTTATTTGGAACAAAGCGGCATCATGAGTATCCAGACCAAGCGGGGCTGTGAAAATCGATGTAGCTATTGCTCATACCCTTCCATTGAGGGAGGAACTATCAGACCTAGGGACGCACAGGAAGTGACTGATGAAGTCGAAAGACTACACAAGAAGTTCGGCGTAGAAACTATCTTTTTTACCGACTCTGTTTTTAACGACAGCCACGGGCATTACCTTGAAGTCGCCGAACACCTCGCAAGGCGAGCACTCCCTGTGCGGTGGAGCGCTTTTTTTCAGCCGACTCCCATCAGCACAGCAGATCTCAAACTCCTCAAATGTTCGGGGCTGCAAGCCATGGAAGTGGGGACGGATGCGTCCACCGACACCACCCTTACGGCAATGAAAAAGCCTTTCCTCCTTGAGGACGTCATCCGTTTCAACGAGGCCTGCGTAAGAGAACTCATCCCCTGTGCCCACTTTGTCATATTCGGTGGCCCCGGCGAAACTCCAAAGACTGTCCAACAGGGGATCGACAACCTGAACGGACTAGACAACTGTGTCGTCTTTCCCTTTTCCGGCATCAGGCTATATAAGGGGACCCCTCTCTACTCGCAGGCAAAAAAAGAGGGTATTGTCGAACCCGAAACCTCACTCCTCAAACCACTGTATTATTTTTCACCAAAAATCGATCCAGACGCTATGAATGAATCTCTTATAAAGGGCTTCTCAGGACGGAGAGACCGGGTATTCCCTCCGTCCGACGGACAAGACAGAATGAATGTGTTGCGACGTTTTGGCTATCGAGGACTTCTATGGGATACACTTATCAAGTTTCCAGAAACCGAAAATCAGACTCAGCCTACAAGAAGCACGGCATGGACATAAAGCAAACGGATGTACTTATCGTAATCCCCGTCTATAATCACGGGGCAACGCTTCGCCAAGTTGTCGAAGAGACTTTGACCATTCATCCCGTCGTTTTGGTCGTGGACGATGGCAGTAATGATAACGGTATTGATGCCATTGCAGACCTCCCAGCACGAGTTGTCCACCATGAAGGTAACAAAGGTAAAGGACAAGCAATACTGACTGCAGTGGGAGAAGCCAGAAGACTCAAAAAAAGCCACATCATTACTCTTGACGCAGACGCCCAACACTTCCCGTCAGACATTCCTTCGTTCCTCGTGGCCATAGAAGCTGAACCTCGAGCCATTATTATCGGAGCACGGCGATTTACAGGTCCGAACGTACCTGGTTCATCAAAATTCGGGCGCAGTTTTTCCAACTTCTGGCTCCGGGTTCAAACTGGATTGAGGATATCCGATGTCCAATGCGGCTTCCGCGCCTATCCTGTCGCAATATTCGATGCCATCAAAACATCAGAACGCCGATTTGCTTTTGAAATTGAAGTTCTGGTCAAGGCAGCTTGGGCCGGATACCCACTCATGGATATGGACATAGATGTCCATTACCCTACTCGCGAGGAAAGAATCTCCCATTTCAGAGCACTCAAGGACAATGTGGAAATATCCCTTCTGAACACCCGATTAACCGCACGATCCTTCCTCCCACTCCCTCACCGACAATACACGGAAGATAAAAACGGCAAAGTCAGTCCTATTCACCCCCTTAAATCCCTTCGTATGTTGCTGGAAAAGGACAGAACACCAAGTGCCCTTGCTTTAGCAGGCGCACTGGGAATGCTTCTCGGGACTCTTCCTTTGATAGGACTGCATTCATTATTAATTGTAATTATCCTAGGATACTTTCGGCTCAGTAAGATAACAGGACTGGCTGTTAGCCAACTTTGTATTCCACCCTTCGTTCCGGCCTTATGCATTGAAGTTGGCTACTACATACGCCACGGACATTTTCTTACCGACATATCACTCCAGACACTTGGCTATGAGGCCCTCGACAGGATTTGGGAATGGGTGCTCGGTTCTCTGGTCCTCGGACCAGTGCTGGGGTTAGGCATAGGGATTATTATTTATCTCATGGCCCTCGTTGTTAAAGTACGATTGAACCGAAACGGAAGTACTGTGCAAGCTATACGGAACCATTTTCGATGAGTATGACCCCAAAAGACAATACAGCATGGTCCAGCCGAAGCCTGGCCTCGGCGTTTGCCCATAAAATATTTTACTATGCCATCAGAATAGCAGGACGGGGCATCGCCTATTTTATGCTATTCTTTGTTGTGGGGTTCTACACTTGCATCCCAAAGGTAAGAAATCGATCCCGCGAGTACCGAACAAAAAGGTTTGGCAAACGTTCATTGCTAGGAGAGCTGACAGATTGCTTCAGACTACAGATGGAGTTCGGCAAAATGCTTGTTGATCGTGCTGTAATGGGAATTCTTGGTGAATTCATAATGTCTGCGACCGAACAGGACAAACAAAAACTCGCTGACCTGATTGCACAGGGACGGGGATTGATTCTTATCACTGCACATGCTGGATGTTGGCAGCTTGGCATTTCGGTCCTTGACTCTTTCGATGTTCCCAAAGCCGTGGTCATGTACAAGGGAGACTTCGATGAGGACAAACAATACTTTGAACACGTCGAAAGCACTGATGAACTACCGTTCACCATAATCGATCCTCGCAGCCCCATGGGCGGCACTCTTGAAATGATGGATATACTCAAAAAGGGCGGCATCCTCTGTGTAACGGGAGACAGGAATTTTGGAAGCCATAAGGGGATAGTTGACGTTAATTTTATGGATGGCAGAATTGACATTCCAATCAGCGCGTACAAGATCGCTTCCGCCATGCAAGTCCCCATAGTTGTGGCCTTTTCGTATCGCACAGGAGCGGGGCATGGACGAATTTGGATTTCAAGATTAATTGATGTTCCCGAGAAGATGGGCCGCAACACAGAGGCATATCGTCCTTATGCCCAACAGTTTGCCGACGGGATGGACGATTTCGTCAAAGCGCACCCATTTCAATTCTACAACTTCTTTAACATGTGGGTAGACACTGAGTAATATATGAGCCTTAAAGATAAGATTAAAACAACTCTGGTAAAGGAATTAGACCTCATCGACATCAACCCCGCTGAAATCAATGATGAAGCCCCGCTCTTCGGCGATGAAGGGCTCGGCCTGGATTCCTTGGACGCAGTTGAGATAGTCGTCTTGGCACAAAAGTTCTTTAACGCTGAGATTGAGGATATTGAAGAAGGGAAGATTGCACTTCAGTCAATCAACTCGCTCGCCAAGTTCATTGAGGAGAAGCAATAACTATGTTGGTTTCCGGGGCTACCAACATCATCGGATCCGCATGCATATGTGCGGCAGGTGCAACCCTCGACGACTGCATGGATTCAATGCTTACAGGGCAAGGCGCCCCTGTTGCTCCTACGTTATTCACCTGCGAACTGACAGAACTCTACCCCGTCTTCGAAGTACCAAATGGTTTTCTATGCAATTCCAATCCTCTTTTATCAAGGACCGCAAACTTATTGTTAACGGCTGCTGACGATGCTTTTACAAATTCCGGTGTCACCCTGCGAGACCTTGAAAGCTTAAAAATCGGCGTGTGTATTGGTACCTCAGCTCGGGCATCTCTTAATTTTATCGACACCTACAGGGCATGGAAACAGAGTGAACGCTCTGCGTCGGCCCCAATCCATCGTTATCTGGCAAGCAATCCGACAGACATCATCATTAATCAATACGGACTGGATGGACCAAATCAAACGGTCGTCAATGCCTGTACATCTGGCACCGACGCTATCGGTATCGGCGCATCTTGGATACGACACGGTCTATGTGACATCGTCATTGCTGGCGGCACCGATGAACTCAGTGAAATATCATACAATGGATTCGCAAGCCTGATGATCACCAGCCCAGAACCATGCCGACCTTTCGACAAAAACCGACGAGGACTCAACTTGGGCGAAGGGGCTGGAGTGCTCTTACTTGCGTCTGACGACGCTGTACGCAAACTTTCGCCCATAGTTCGAGGTAAGGTCGTCGGATATGGAACCTTCGGCGATGCTCACCACCTGACCGCCCCTCACCCGGAAGCTCGCGGGCTGAAAATGGCTTTAAAGGCTGCATTCGAGAATACCACACTAAAATATAATGACATTGACTTCATCAACGTCCATGGAACCGGCACTCCAGCAAATGACTCGGTGGAAGGACTAGCTATGCAGGAGATGTTTCCCGACACACCATACTCTGCCACCAAAGGATTCACTGGGCACACTCTCGGTGCGGCGGGAGCTATTGAAGCGGCATTCTCTCTGGCATGCATGGAACGCGGAGAAATCCCTCCGAGCAAAGGGTTTTCAGAAGTCGATCCTGGAATAGGCAGTAGCCCCATCGCTGAACGGACCAAAATGTCCTGTCGATATGCTCTATCTCAATCCCTTGCCTTTGGAGGAAACAATTCCGTTCTTATCCTTGAAGGAGGAGAATTCATATGAATATGACAATCGAAGGGATCGGCATCGCGGCACCATTCGGCGGAAAAGAGGAACTCAAGGCAACAGTTCTTAGCAAGGTCTCCCCGAGCACGCCATCCTTATACAAAGCCACGACTGATGATTTAAGCACATTCGTCCCAGCTCGAAAGCAAAGACGAATTGACCACTTCACTCGTATGGCGCTCTTGGCCGCTTACCGGGCTCTCGATGATGCCAACAAGGTGGATGATCTCCCGCAGAATCTAGGAATTATTATTTGCACGGGCTATGGTCCTTCCCAGACAACATTCGACTTTCTGGATTCTATCATTGACGATGGACCCAAGCTCGCATCCCCACTCGCTTTCTCCCATTCGGTACACAACATCCCTGCTGGTGTTCTCTCTCTGCTACTGGGTACTCCCTGTCCCCAGACGACGATCTGCCAACTGATGAATCCTGTCATGACAGGCATTCAGACAGCTGCGCTATGGCTGGCTGAAAAACGAGTCGATACCATACTCTTTGGCGCCGTGGATGAAACAACTCCTCTTTTAGAAGAAAACATGGACAAACTCGTTCTGGAGAGTGGATGCGAAGTCAGCACTCCCGTCAGCGAAGGGGCTGTCTTCTTTCTCCTCAACAACCAAGAGCGTGGATACGCAACTATTGAAACGAGTATATCTCTTTCTGAACTCAACAACACACCACTTTTCAGCCACCGGGAGCTCCTTAAAACGTTGAATCTCGAGACTCTTGTCGGAGTTATTCCGGTCGCAGGAGCCTTCAACCTAGCTGCAGCTGCATTGTCGATAGAAGGAACAGATCGCAGTGCGGGCTGCAATGAAGGAAACACATGGTTGCGTGTCTCGGGGAACGCACATGCATAAGCTTCAATTGACCGTCGATGATTTTCAGGAAATCCTATCAAGCCTTCTTTTATCCGAATTGCCGTACGCAGCTCGAATGGAGTTCTCCGCAGGGGCATCCCTAACACCAGCTTTTGTGCCCTCAACACAACTCCTCCCCAACCTTGCCGAGATATCCAACAAGGTAAGCACAATGTTTCACACGCTGAAGCCCCACACGCTAGGCGCCTGCTCCCTTCATCAGTGGGCCAAGGCACTCCATGAAGACTGGGGAAATGAAAAGCAGAATATTACCTTTTTCACATCAGGGAGTACCGGAGAACCGACACCTGCAACCCATGCATTCGCAAATCATGAACAGGAAGTCACGGCACTTGCCGATATTTTTCATGGACGAAAACGTGTTGTCAGCTTCGTCCCAAGACATCATATTTATGGATTTCTCTTCTCGATACTGCTTCCCAAAGCATTAGGTATTGAAGTCAAATGGGCGGTTCCGCTTCCCACACCGGGTTTGATCGAGAGTCTTCAAGAAAAAGACCTCATCGTCGCCTTCCCGCTATTTTGGGAAAAGTTTAAAGAGATGGGGATACAGTTCAGCAGAGAACTCCACGGTGTCACGTCAACCGGGCCATGCCCTGCAAAGACCATTCATGCGCTCAAGCAGAACGGCCTAGAACGGATGTATGAGATATACGGCTCATCGGAAACCGGTGGCGTGGGCTACAGAGAAAACCCTACCTCCGGGTACACCTTACTCCCCTTCTGGGCGCGAACAAATGATAAATCCTGCCTACAGAGGACTCATTCTAATCAAGGGAACCAAAAGTGCACACTTCAGGACCTTTTGAAATGGAATGGCACCACAACTTTTACACCTATACGAAGGACCGACAATGCCGTCCAGGTAGCTGGAATCAACGTTTATCCTATACTTGTCAGAGAGACACTTCTTAAGCATCCATCCATTAACGATTGCGCCGTCAGGCTGATGCGGCCAGAGGAAGGGACTCGACTAAAGGTGCTGATAGTTCTTAACGACAAAGATTGTGATTTCAAAGATATTGAGTCCTCAATACGAAAATGGGCCAAGAGTCGCCTCAGTTCATATGAGCTTCCTGCCGCGTGGTCTTTCAAAGAAGAGATAATGACAAATGCACTCGGTAAGCACCAAGATTGGTAATTGATCCTGCTATAAAATTGTGGACACCCGGTTAAGTCGCTATCCTGCCTTTTACAGGAGAAGCAAATGACTAAATCCAAACGCCGAAGTTATGATCCAGGGGTCAAGCGTAATGCAGAAACAGAGCGGGACATCCTAAAAAAAGCATTGGCCATCTTCAGCAGCGCACCGAAATGACATTTCAATTCATAAAAACAAATCGCTCTGTTTTTCCGGTGAAGAAGATGTGCCAAATTCTAGAAGTTTCCCTGAGCGGTTATTCTGCGTGGGGATCGAGACCTGAATCGAAGAGGTCCCTTGAGAATAAAGAATTACGGCAACGTATTCTGGAACTGTATATTGAACACGGTCAAATGGCTGGAAGCCCTATGATTACAGTAGATTTGCAGACGGAAGAACGGTTCGGCAAGGTCAGCCGTGCACGAGTAGCAAGAAAAATGAAGGAGATGGATCTTCGTTGTAAAACTGCACGAAAATTTGTGGTTACAATCGACTCCTCTCATAAGGAAGCTGCTGCACCCAACTTGTTGGACCGCCAGTTCTCCGTATCCAAGCCAAATACGGTATGGGTCACAGATATTACATATATGAAAGTTAGCATAAAATGGTTATATCTCAAAGTTTTCATTGATTTGTTTTCACGAATTGTCGTTGGATGGGATTTGAGTGATTCACTGGAAAAAAATTCCGTCATTCGAGCTTTCAAAAAGTCTTTGGTACGGCGCAGACCACCTGAAGGGTTGATGGTTCACAGTGATCAAGGGGTGCAGTATGCAAGTCAAGAATTCAGAAATCTACTTGTGGAGCAAGGCTGCATTCAAAGCATGAGCAGAAAGGGCAATTGCTGGGATAATGCGATTGCCGAGTCCTTTTTCCATACTTTGAAAACACAAATGGTCTATCACAGAAAGTTTTCAGACAAACAGGAAGCAGAAATAGCTCTCTTCCAATACATCGAGGCGTATTATAATCGCAGAAGGCGTCATTCCAGCAATGG
>JAFLJW010000423.1 GCA_022712815.1 Pseudodesulfovibrio sp.
GAGCGATTCCTCTTGGATCGGATTCTTGGCCAAAGCACCCTGCGGCCAAGTTTGGTAAGCCGACCTTTTTTGGTTCGTTTTTTGGGGCGGCTCAGCCAAAAAATGAACCCCGCCCGGGGAGGGCTGCCTTTAGGCATCTTATTTCTTTGACTTTTCCCCCTCTTTTCTCCTCTTTCCATCTTCATATTTAATGAAGATAGACAGGCACCCCTGTGCGATATTTTTTTTGGAAAAGCACGCTCAACCCGGAAGAACCCAAAAAAAATCAAACCTTTCTTGACAGCCTGCCGCTTACCAAGGCTTTTTCCCACCGTCATAAGGCATTGCCAGTCCGTACATGATGAGCACCTGAGAAACACTGGTTCCGTCCGCGTAGACATCGGCCACTATTCGGAAGTACTTTCCGCGCTCGATATTCCGCAGTTCAATAGCCCGTGCATTTTCGAGAAGTGCAGTGACAACATCCTTGGCTTCGTAAGCCATCGCTCGCATTTCAGGCCGCTTGTCCTTGAGCTCTCGCGTGTCGCACCCGGCCACGCGGACACCGATGTTTTTTCCCACGAGATCAGGCCAGCCTTCGATATTGACCATTATGGTATCGCCATCCACCACGCGCACAAGCTCCACAAATATACTATCGAAAGCTTGCGCCGCAGGAGCGAAAAACAAAATAATGACGAGCATCAAAATACGAATCATGCCCTATCCATATACGACGCTATATTTACAGTCCAGGCTATACACAGTTTATTTCACCACTTGAAACAGAGCGGCTCTTGCCCATATGCTGACATTGGGCTACAGTCCACTTCGTCACAATCGCATGGCAAAATTAACTTTTCGGAGAAAATATTTCATGTCCATGAGCCGGAAGCAAATTCGAGAGCACATCTTTACCGTCATCATCGCCAAGATGGAAGAACAGGATGCGGAAAAACGCCAGGACGCTCTGGCCGAATTCATGGCCGTCACAGGCACGGCAGGTAACGCGAGTGACAAGATTGCCAAGCTTATCCCGCCGATCATGCACGAGCTTTATGAAAAATGGATTATCCTGTTCATCGACAGGCTCATGGAAACCGTGGATTCTCAAAACATAGAATTGCTCTGCGACGGTCTTCCCAACAACAACGCTGCATTGGTGCTGGCCTACATCATGTTTCTGGAATCAGCCCGCATGGAAAAACAGATCGACAAAGACCTTCGGGAACACGGTCTGAAGGCTTCCAAAAACAATGATCTCGGAGACCTCGCCGCCAACTACATTCGCAGCCAGATGGCGAAAATCGCCAAGGATGCCAACGAGGACAAACTCAAAGGCAACGCATAGAATATTTCGATCATGCAATCCAAAGCCCGTCTCTTTATAATGAGACGGACTTTTTTGTTCACGCGGAATCAAAATCAGAAATCACCCGACGCTGTCTCCCGCTCCGAGGATTGCCGCCTCCACCGCTTCTGCAATCACATCCGGGGGGTCATTAACGTCAGACTCAAGCAAGCCAATCTGCAAATTGAGTTCGCGCTGCACAGTGATGGCAAGGGGATTGAAATACTGCTTCCAAAGGGCAACGGCCTTTTCCGGCTTGCCCAGCCTGACGATGGTCAGTCCAAGATATAAAAAAGCGTCCTGATAACCACGGTCAATACGCAAGGTGCGCTCAAATTCGAGCTTGGCCTGCCTATATTTGCCGACCTTGTACAGGCAGACACCGAGCCGATACCGCACATCGGCATCATTCTTGTCCGATTTCAGGCACTCCGTGTATTTCAGTCGTGCATCTTCCCACTCTTCATAAAGATACAGCCCGTTTGCCTCTTTCATGACGCTAACGGCATCTGCTGTGGTAGCCGCTGGCGCATTGAGGGCTTCTTTCTTGTAGCGTTTAACCGCGCCAAACAGAAAACTGCGGCGGGACTTGTCTATCTTCTTCTCGGCCATCGTATCCTCCGGGCAGCCAGAATACCGATTTCCCCCAAAGGGTCAACCTGCAAGGGTAAGCGGTTGCCTTTTCAGACGGTTCGTGAAATCTTTCCAGCCATGAGTACACGCACCTGCGGCTGGACCGGCAAGGTCCTGCATATCGACCTCACCACCGGCGAACTGGCAGCCCAATACCCGGCAAAGGGCATCTACGAGAAATACATCGGCGGCAAGGGCATGGCCGGGTATTACCTGCGCCCCTTTGTCTCTCTGGACTGGAACGACCCGGAAATGCCGGTACTCATTTTCACCGGGCCATTAAACGGCACCATCGCGCCCACTTCTGGGCGGGGTACGATCATGTCCCGCTCTCTGCTGACCGGTGCTATCTGCGACTCGTCCGTGGGTGGAAAGATGGCAACCCAACTCAAACGGGCCGGATTCGACGGGCTGGTCATTACCGGGGCCAGCGATACACCGTGCGGCATCGAGATCAACGATAATATCGTCGAGATCGTGGAAACCGACCTGTGGGGCGAGACCGTTGATGTCGTGTTCGACCGACTGGAAGCTGACGGAGCAGACGACATGTCCATGGCCTGCATCGGCCCGGCAGCCGAAAACGGCGCACGCATGGCCGCCATCATGGTTGATCGCCACCACGCTGCCGGACGCGGCGGGCTGGGTCTGACATGGGCGTTCAGAAATCTCAAATACATTTCCATCAAGGGAACAGGCAAGGTTCGTGTCCATGACAAGAACGCACTCAAGGAAGCGCGTGAGGAAATCTTCCGCCTGACCGCTGCCTCGCCCGTCCTGCTCGGTCAGCACGGATTTTCCTGCTGGGGGACCGGGGCGATCTTCGACCTCATTGATTCCCGGCGCATGATGCCCACCGACAATTTCAAAAAGACCCGCTTTGACGGCGCACACAAACTCAATGCCGCAGCGTACAAAGCCGCGTTTGAACCACGCAAACACGGCTGCAAGGGGTGCCATATCCTCTGCAAGAAGATAGCGAAAGATGGCCGAACCATGCCGGAATTCGAGACCATGTCGCACTTCACCGCCCTGATCGGCAACACGGACATGGAGCTGGTGGTTCAGGCCAATGACCTCTGCAACCGACTGGGGCTGGATACCATCTCAGCCGGGGCAACTCTGGCCTGCTA
>JAFLJW010000157.1 GCA_022712815.1 Pseudodesulfovibrio sp.
TTTATAACACATTGAAATTATTATCAAATAGTTTTGGCACGTCTGATGCTTTAAGAAAATCATGTACGATGCACTTACAGTCTCTCTCATCATCCTGGCCGCCGCGTTGTTGCGACGACCTCTCCTCACCGACCCGGATGCCTCCCCCGGCATCCGGGTTGACGGAGAAGCAGATGGCTTTACGACCCTGATCCCTGCACGAGTGGCGGAAAGCCCCCATCCCGCCCGCAAGGCACGGATCAAGCGATAGGGTCTCAAGCATATACCGTACCTTCCTTGAACAACCCCCAACTCCTCCTCAACACAGACCTCAAACAGAAAAGGCCGCGCAAGCGGCCCTTTTCCATGGAATATTGACGAGTCGGGTTGCCCCGGCTGATATTGCTATTTCTTTGCTTTTTTCTTTGTCTCACGGATGGTTGCCGAGCCGTCAGCCAGGGAGCGCATGTGACGCTGTCGAAGCAGTTCGGCTTCACACAATCTTTCCGTTGAAAAAGCCACGTATTCCACACCATTAGTCTCGATTACCAGTTCAAACATTTTTCAGTCCCTGCTTATGCGCTTGAATTATCGGACCCGGTCTTGGCGACCAACTCCTCCGAAGACTCTGAGTCCTGTGTGGCATTGCCACCGAAATCCGCCGTCACGAGATTGGGTTTGGCAGACGCTCCTTCCTGGGTCATCATGATGTTGCCTTCAAGGATCGCGCCTTTTTCCACCACCAGAATGGGGGTGTTCAGGCTACCGGTCAGTCTGGATGTCTTTTCCAGTACAGTCCGCTCCTTGACGACCACATCGCCTTCGATACTGCCACAGGAGATGAGTCTTCCGACCCAGACGGACCCCTTGATAAAAGCCTTGCGGCCCAGAATCAAATCGCCATCGGTGGAGATCTCACCCTCGAACTGACCATCAATGCGGACAGTCCCGACAAAATCGAGTTTGCCCCGGTATTCGGTGCCTACGCCCAGAAAGGCGTTGAGTTCGGATTTCTCTTTTTTCTTCTTGGAAAACATGCCCATTAAAAGCACCTCGTAAGCTTGATGGAGACGGTTTATCCGCCCTTCTGACCTGCCATATCGGCGCAAACAGGCTTCTTCTATACCTTCACGAAGAGTGAAACGCTACATATTTTTCAGATGGTCTGCACGGCTGCAACCAGACCTCCCCGGTGGGAATAAGCCCATCCCAAATACCTTTCCTCATCAATTTCTAATTGTCCAATATGTCCCGACTGTTGTACTTTTCCAGAAAAAACAGCTACAATGACCAGACCGGTTTCATGTCGAATTCGACTTTGAGCATTCACTCACGGGGAAGAAAAGACCATGCCTACGCAAAAGATTCAAAACATCAAATCCTTCTACAAGGACCAGTCAATATACAAGGAAGGTCAAAAAGGCACTGTCGCCTACATGATCCAGAAAGGGTCGGTCAATATTTACCGCACTGTTGACGGCAAGAAGATCATGACAGACCGGCTGGGACGCGGTGAAATCTTTGGCGAAATGGGCGCACTGAGCGACTCGCTCCGGGCCGATAGTGCCAAGGCCGCCGAGTACTGCGACCTGATGGTCCTGACCGAGCAGGTCATCCAGACCCTGCTGTCCCGCTGTCCCAAGACCATCCAGCACCTGACAAAATTGCTCATCCGCCGGTTGCGCAAGGCCTGCGACATCAACCCGCAGAAAACACATAAAAATTCTTTCCTGAGCATCTGCCGAATCCTTGAAATGACCTGTATGTGCCACACTTCCATGAAGCCAGCCGAGGCCAAGTGCATCTCCAACCACAAACAAGGTATAGCGGCCTCCGAATTTTCCAAACAGGTCAAGAATATCCTGCTCGTCTCGCAGCTTGAAATCGACAACACGCTGGACCAGCTGGCCGCACTGAAGATCATCACCCTGGCGACCCACGGTTCGGGCAAGGCATTTTCCGAACGGTACATTCAGGTCAGCGACATGAAAACCTTTTTTCAGGTCGCCTCCAACCTGCACAAGGAACTCTCCAAGACCAGTGCGCTTGAACCAGAACTCGAATACATAGACATCCACGACTTTGCCGAGGAAGTGGAGGCGCAGACAGATATCCTCTATAAGAAGATGGCAAACATGGAAGTGCCGGAAACGCTCTTTTTCTTCCACAAGAGTTCCGCTCTGGCCTGGGCTGACGATCAGGAAGATGATTTTTTCAAACGGGTCAAGCGCAAGAAAAAGAGCATCAAGGATCTGGAAGATATCAACGACCTCGTCTTTGTGGACAACACTACATGCAAGGAAGTCTTTGCCAAGCTCGGCTACTACAAGCTCGGCGTGCTGCTTTCGGTGGCCCAGGAAGAGGCCAAAAACAAGATTCTCGGCAACCTTGCCAAGAGAATAGCCAAGATCGTTCAGGACGAAGCCGAAGCCCGTGGTCCGGCTGACCCGGCAGAGGCCGAAGATGTCTCCGATGAGCTCATTGAAATGGTCAAAGCCGCCAAAGGGGTATCCGTCTAGTGAATATCGCCACGATTTTCGGCATTGTCGCGGGTATCTCGATACTCTGTGCTGCCACCTATTCTGCCACGGATTCCGTGCAGGTGTTCCTCAATGGACCCGGTCTGGCCATCGTGCTGGGTGGCACCATCGCGTCAACCTTCATCTGCTACCCTTTGCGCGAAGTCATGCGTGTCATGGGTCTGTTCATGTCCGCCTTCACCGCGGAAGAACTGCCCATCGGAGACTACATCAAGGACATCGTCAAGATTTCCAGAACCGTCGCATCCAAAGGCGAAGCGCATCTGGAAAGATTGCTCAAGGGCATGGAAAACGAATTTCTGCGGGACGGGTTGCAAATGCTCGTGGACGGCTATTCCAAAAAGGAGCTTGAGGAAATTCTCAACAACCGTATCCAGCAATACCACGATCAAGAATCCAATGCGGCTGGCATCTACCGAACCATGGCCGGCCTGTCTCCCGCCTTTGGCATCATCGGCACGCTCATCGGCCTGATCGCCATGATGCAGACCATGGGCGACGACATCACCAACATCGGACCGGCCATGGCGACCGCCCTGACCACCACTCTGTACGGCGCCTTGTTCGCCAACATGATCTACACGCCCATTGCCACCAAGGTGGAACGGCGCGTGGAAGAGCGCACCATCCTCATGTGCGTCATCCGCGACGGCATCCTGTTCATCAAGGACAAGACCCCGGCCCCCATCGTTCTGGACAAGCTCAAGGGCTACCTGCCGCCGCGCAAGTGGTCGTCCATCGCAACGCCCAAATAGAGCGAGTAGTCCATGCAGATCCCCGGCAGCTTCATCCCAAAGAAAAAACCCAGACCCACCGATGGCAACTGGCAATTGACGCTGGCCGACATGATGACGCTGCTTCTGTGCTTCTTCGTAATCATGCTCTCGGTATCCAAGGTGGACCAGAACCGCTACGAAGCCATGTCCGACATTCTGGCCGAGGCCATGATGGGCAAGAATGCGCCCAGCAAACGTACCGCTGAACAGGCCCAGACCCCGGCAGACAGAAAATCAAAAAATCTCTTCGAGTTGCAACTGGAACTCGCCAAGCTCATCGGCAGGGAATCCAGGGCCGTCAACCTGAAGCTCAGGCCCGATGCAGTCGCCATCAATTTGAAAGGCAGCGTTTTCTTCAAGCTCGGCAGCGCGGAACTGACCGGCGAGGCGTTGCGCATCCTGGACAAACTAGCTTCTCCGCTGACCGATGCCCACTACAAGCTGACCATCGAAGGCCATTCCGACAACCTGCCCATCAAGTCCGCCCAGTTCCCGTCAAACTGGGAATTGTCCTCTGCCCGCGCATCATCCGTGGCCCGTTATTTCATCGCCCAGGATTTTCCAAAAGACGCCATTCAGGTCATGGGGCTGGCCGACACAAGGCCCCTTTCGCCCAATCAGGACAAGCAAGGCAAGTCGATTCCGGCCAACCAGTCCAAAAACCGACGCGTTGTCATTTTAGTCCGCCCCGTAAAGTAGGCGCAGCACTTGACGCATCCAACCCCTCTCAATAAACAGACACCATGAAACGAAGCGAAATCAACGAACTCATCCGTGATGCCAAGGCCTTTTTCGACTCTTTTCAATTCAAGCTTCCGCCCTGGGCTTTCTGGGGACCGGACGACTGGAAGGGCAAGGGTGATATCGAGGTCGTCCAGAACCAGCTCGGCTGGGACCTGACCGACTACGGGGCCGGGGATTTCGAGAAGCGCGGGCTCATTCTTTTCACCATCCGCAACGGCAATCAGGCCACCGGACATCCGAAGAACTATGCGGAAAAAATCATGATCGTCCGTGAAAATCAAGTCTGCCCCATGCATTTCCACTGGGCCAAGACCGAAGACATCATCAATCGAGGCGGCGGGAATCTGGTCATTGAGCTGTACGGCTCCACACCGGATGAAGAGCTGGGCGGTGAGCCTATTACCGTGTCGGTGGATGGCATCCCGCGTCAGGTCAAGCCCGGCGGGACCGTTGTTCTCACCCCTGGCGAATCCATCTTTCTGGAACAGGGGATGTACCATCGTTTCTACGGAGAGGCGGGCAAGGGCAAGGTTCTCGTAGGCGAGGTCTCGTCCGTCAACGACGACAACACCGACAATCGTTTTCACGAACAGCAGGCACGATTCCCCGTAATAGACGAGGACGAACCGCCACTGCACTTGCTGTGCACAGACTATCCGAAATATACTTAGGTGCGAGGCTAGTTCCTCTCACATGAAACCCGCCTCATAAAACGGAGAGTACCATGTTCGCATCAGACAAGCCGTATACCTTGGACAGTGTGGTCCGCATGATCCTTGGAGCGGGCTTTTTCATCGGCCTTATCTGGCTTCTGGGATTCCTTTCCAGCGCACTGGTTCCCTTTGTGACCGCCCTGCTTCTGGCCTACCTGCTCAACCCCCTGACCAGCTGGGTCGAACGGTATGTGAAGAGCCGGGGTGTTGCCGTATTCCTGACTATCACAGGGTTGTTCGCCTTCATGGCAGGGTTGATGATGATTGTCCTGCCCATGATCGCCACTGAGTTTTCAGGCATGGGCCGGGTCCTGTCGGAACTGGTGAACAACCCGGACTTTGCGGACAAAGTCGCCAGCCACCTGCCGCCAGAGATCTGGAACTGGCTGAAAAACATGGCTGAAAACCCGGAGATCAAAACCCTATTCACCAGCGATGGCGCAGCCAATATCGCCGGGTCTGCCGCAAACACCATCCTGCCCGGCATCAGGGGATTCGCCAAGGGTACTGCCAGCGTGCTTGCGGGATTCATCGGGCTTGGCATTATCATCCTGTACGTAATTTTTCTGCTGGCCGACTTCGGCAAGATAAGCGAGGGCTGGCAGGATTACCTGCCCAAGCGATATCGCACACAGGTTTCAGGGTTCCTTGGTGAATTTGAAAAAACCATGAGTATCTATTTTCGCGGCCAGATCTCCATCGCGCTTATTGTCGGAGCACTGCTTTCCATCGGATTCGCCATCATCGGTCTGCCGCTGGGCATCGTGCTTGGCATGTTCATCGGGCTACTCAACATCGCCCCCTATCTGGGCGCGGTGGGCGTCATCCCCGCCCTGTTCCTGGCCGCGCTGGATTCGCTGGAAGCAGGAGAATCAGTCTGGATCGGCATGGGTTTGGTGGTGGCTGTCTTTGCCGTGGTCCAGGCCATTCAGGAGATCATGCTGGTCCCGAAAATTCAGGGCAAAAGCCTTGGCCTGTCGCCGTGGATGATCATCCTGGCCCTCTCTGTCTGGGGAAAACTGCTAGGCTTCCTCGGCCTGCTCATCGCCCTGCCCATGACATGCCTGTGCCTCTCCTATTACCGGGAAATGCTGGCGGGACGGAATCTTGAATCGGAGAAGATGGAATAGCTGCTGACTGCCAGCTACCTGTTTTCCAACAAATCCCCTTCCTGCTCAAAGGGCAGGATGAAATAGAATTCATTGCCGTTGTCGGTGTGGCAGTAGCCCACCTGACCGTTGTGGAGTTCCACGACCTGACGCACAAAATAGAGTCCACGGCCTGTGCCGCTTTCGCAGGCCACATTGTCTGCCCGGAATCCTGGCTTGAAGACATTCAGGGGGTCCTTCAGATCAAGCGGACTACCTGTTGACGTCACCCATAGCTTGATGCCTGGATGGCCCACCCCGTAGTAGTCCTTGAAAATCTGCCAGCCATAGGACACGAACTTGCCGGTGCGACCATCGGTCAGCGTAACTTCTTCTGTATACTTGATGGCATTGGAGAAAAAATTGGCATAGACCTGTGAAATCAGGCCTCGATCCATGACCAGCCGAATCATCTGGTCCGGTGCGCCGCCCAATGCCAGATTGAGTTCAATGCCACGCTCCTCGAACCGCTGATGATATCGCTCAAGCTGCGGCTCCACCACGCCCACGCGCAAATTGACCTCGTGCTTCTCCAGCACGTATCGACCTTCTTCAAAATGCCGCCGCCGAAGCAGGGTCTCCAAAAACATGGAGGTGGTCTCGTAATGGCTGTAAATCTCCTGGTATTGCGCCTCGATACTGACCGCAGTCTGGGCGAGCTGATTGCCTGCCTGAATGCATTCATCCTGACCACACCCGGCCATCAGGGTCAGGACTTTCTCCGTGGTGATATGCAATTCCTCGATCTGTCGCTTGAGCCGGTTAAAATAGAGCTTGAAATACATATTAGGTACGATAACATTGTGTCCGATGTCCTGAACCAGAGACTTGATGAACTGGATATGCTCGCGATTGCGGGCGCGAATGATTCGGTGATGAAGCTGATAGCCGATGCGGTTGACATATTTTTCCAGAAAGAGCTGAACATGACCCGGCAAGTGGTCGCAGGGGTACATCTCGATACAACCGATGATATCATGAGGCGGCTTGAAAGGAAGCAAATCAGAATATTCGGGATTGCAGCGGAGGGGGATGAACAGCCGGTCACCGGAAACAACGAGCCGGTCAGAGAATTCATGGTCCCAGATCCGGGTTGATTCCATGCCTTTCTTGTCTGTGGAACTCCCGGCCAGAGCAAAGGTCTCCTCATCTTCAAGGATGTAGATATTGCTCTCCAGCTTGAAAAGCACCCGAGGGATCACCATGCACACGGCATAAAACATGTCCCGGCCCCGAAGCTCCTGAGCCAATTCAAAAAGAATATTCAAAGCGCGGACCTGCCGCATGGAAAAATCATAGCTTTCGTAGTCGTCGAGCTTTTCCTCGATACGACTCGCAACGTATTCAAGCCGCTCTGCATCCGTAAAAATAAGATGGCCCGTTGTGCCACACGTCGGCATCGGGTCTTCCGGAATGTTCATGTCCCTCCTTCTTGTCAGACGTCGGACCACCAAACCTGTGTCCGCAGATTACAGACACCATACCCGGCTGAACGATATATGACAAGGCAGGTGTAAAAAACAAACTCCCCCTCATGAAACTGAATCTGCATCTCCCTGATTTGATTCCATTGTTCCAAGATTCTGCAAATAAATTCAGATCATCCGAAAAGCACCAGCCACATATCACTATATGAAAAGATGCTCCATCCTCTCCATTTACTGCCGCTGAATTTTGTGCGAAAGTCCGCCAATGCATTTCGCAAGGGAGAGCCACTGATGGAAAAAATCATTTTGGTGCATGTGACCGGCGGTGACCGGCCCGGATTGACGGCTGAATTGTCAGGCGTTCTGGCCGGGTATGATGTGGATGTTCTGGATATAGGGCAGGTTGTCATCCATAACTTCCTGACGCTCGGCATCCTGATTCGGCTGCCGTCAGATTCGCAGCCGGTGCTCAAGGATCTTCTGTTCAAGGCCCATGAGCTTGGCGTGACCATGAAGTTGCATCCGCTTAATGAGGACAACTACGGCTCATGGGTGGACGCGGCGCACAAGGCCCGCTACATCATCACCCTGCTGGCGCGGTCCATCTCCGCCAAACAGATCGCGGCCATCACCAGGGTCGTCAGCGAGTCCGGGATGAATATCGACACCATCCACCGGCTCTCCGGCCGGGTGCCGCTTGATTGCACCGACTATGAATGCTCCCGCGGCTGCGTGGAATTCACCGTGCGCGGCACACCCAAAGACATCGCCGTCATCCGCTCCAAATTTCTCGACATCTCCGCAGAACTCGTTGTGGACATCGCCTTTCAGGAAGACAACATCTTTCGCCGTAATCGCCGTCTGGTCGCGTTTGACATGGACTCCACCCTCATTCAGGCCGAGGTCATCGACGAACTGGCCAAAAAAAAGGGCGTGGGCGACGAGGTGGCCGCCATCACCGAAGCAGCCATGCGCGGCGAGCTGGATTTCAAGCAAAGTCTGCGCAAACGTCTCTCGCTCCTCAAAGGACTGGACGAGTCCGTACTCAAAGACGTGGCCGCCCATCTGGTCCTCACCGAAGGGGCGGAAAAACTCATCTCGAATCTCAAGAATGTCGGATACACCATCGCCATCCTGTCCGGTGGATTCACCTATTTCGGCAATATCCTCAAAGAAAAACTCGGCATCGATTACGTCCATGCCAACGAGCTTGAAATCAAAGACGGCAAGCTGACCGGCAAGCTGCTGGGCGACATCGTCGATGCAGATAAAAAAGCCGAACTGCTCCAGAAAATAGCTGACAAGGAAGGCATCTCCCTGCAACAGGTCATCGCCGTCGGGGACGGAGCAAACGACCTGCCCATGCTCAACCTCGCCGGGCTGGGCATCGCCTTCCACGCCAAGCCCAAGGTCAAAAAAGGCGCACGGCAGGCCATCTCCAATCTGGGGCTTGATTCCATTTTGTATCTCATCGGCGTCCGCGACAGAGAAGTTATTTAGGGAGAGGCCTCTGGCAGGCCTACCGGCGGTCCCCTTCCGGGGGACCAGGACGCTGTCCTGGACCTGCAAGGGACGCGTCCCTTGACCCTGAGCGAGCCTGCGGCGCGGGATAAGCCTCATAAACCGAAGGTCCTGTGTAAAGAACACAGGACCTTCGGTTTATGAGGCGGGGTTAATTTGAAAAAACTT
>JAFLJW010000433.1 GCA_022712815.1 Pseudodesulfovibrio sp.
GAGCGATTCCTCTTGGATCGGATTCTTGGCCAAAGCACCCTGCGGCCAAGTTTGGTAAGCCGACCTTTTTTGGTTCGTTTTTTGGGGCGGCTCAGCCAAAAAATGAACCCCGCCCGGGGAGGGCTGCCTTTAGGCATCTTAGTTCTTTGCCTTTTTTCTCTCTTCCTTTCTTCTCTCTTTTCGTTCCCCTTTTTTCCCCAAAAAAAAGGCCGGGAGAAATCATCTCCCGGCCTTATGGCTTTACTTGTTCTATTTACTTTACTGCCGTTGCGAACGAGTCCCGTTCTTGCGGCTTTTGGGAACAATAAGCACACGCTTCATCGGCCCATCGCCCTTGGAACGGGTAAACACCATCTCGTTGTCTTGCAAAGCCAGATGCACCACGCGCCTGTGATAGGAAGAGAGCGGCTTGGTGGACTGGGTGCGCCCAAGGTCACTGGCCTTTTCAGCCAGATGCGATGCGACCTGCCTGAGCTTGTCATCCTGCCGTTCACGGTAATCTCCGGTGTCCACCTGTATGCGGACAGAAGCCTGCATTTTGCGGGAGACAAGGCGGTTGACCAGATACTGCAAGGAGGAGAGGGTCTGTCCCTCGCGTCCGATGATCAGGCCGCTGTTTTCTTCGTCGTCGATGAAGACGCGGACACGGTCGGTGTCCAGCGTGATGTTGATGGTTGTCTCGCCGACGATGGGAGTCAAAAGCTGGAGCATGATTTCGCGCACGGCCGCTTCAAGGACGGCGGGATCGAAGTCAGCCATGTTGGCGCGAGGCCGGGCCTCAGTGGGCTTGTTCTCACGCGGCTCGCGCTCGGGTCTGTCCGGGCGCGGCTTGCGCTCGGGTCTGTCCGGGCGCGGCTTGCGCTCAGGTTTGTCCGGGCGCGGCTTGCGCTCAGGTCTGGGCTTGTTCTCGCGCTGAGGTTTGCCGGTGCGCGGGCGATCATTACGGGGCCTGCTTTCACGCGGTTTGCGCTCGGGCTGGTCCGGCTTAACGATATTGCCGTTGATATCGTCCGTGGTATCCGGGAATTTGTTGCCATTGGGGCCGAGGGCAGCTTCCTTTGGGGGAACGTTTCCATCGACCTTTGGCAGATCGACAGGAGTGTCCCTTTTCATGAGATCACTTGTGCTGACCGAAACACGGGGGCGTGCTTTGACCTTGGCCTTTTTGACGCCCATGATACCGAAGATACCGGAAGATCCGCCGCCGATGATTTCAATCTCCAGACGGTCACGCTTCAGGTTGAAGTAATCACAAGCACTTTCGATGGCTCCGTCCAGGTTTTTGCCCTGGAATTCTTTGAAGTCGCTCATTGTATAATTCCTTATCTGGCCGGGGACTTAAGGCCCCGGAGACATGTAGTATTAGGCAGCTTATGCCGCTTTCGTTTTTCTGGCGATCATGAGTTGCTGTCCGATGGAGAGGACGTTGTTGAGCAGCCAGTAGATGACCAGTCCTGACGGGAAGTTCAGGAACATGAATGTGAAGATGAGCGGCATGAGCATCATGATTTTTGCCTGGGTCGGATCACCAGTGCTCGGAGTCATCTTCTGCTGCAGGAACATGGTCACACCCATGATGATAGGCGTGATGTAATACGGGTCTTTGGCAGACAGATCGGCCAGCCAGGGCAGGTCGGTGAACGGCAGGTGCTCAATGAAGGGAGCGTGCCTGAGTTCGACCGCGCCGAGCAGGGCCTTGTACAGACCGAAAAATACCGGAATCTGTACGACCATGGGCAGACAGCCGCCCATGGGGTTGACCTTGTAGGTCTTGTAAAGCGCCATGGTTTCCTGATTGAGACGCTGCTTGTCGTCGCCGTACTTCTCACGAAGCTTCGCCACCATGGGCTGCAATTTCTTCATCTGTTCCATGGAGCCGTAGCTCTTTTGGGACAGCGGCCAGAACAGCAGCTTGATGCAGATGGTCAGGAGAATGATGGCGATGCCGTAGTTGTGCACGTAGCCGTGGAAGAATTCCAGACCGATCAGGAGCGGCTTGGCCAGGATGTCGAACCAGCCGAAATTGACGGCTTCGGACAATTCGTTGGGCATCGTGCCGAGCATGACGCGGTCAGTTGAGCCGAGGAAGTAGGACGCATTCAGAGTCTTGGCGACATTGGGCATGAAGGTCGCTTCTTCCGTGACAGCCATGCGGAAAACATTGCTGTCCATACCGGCGGACAACAGGTTCTCATCCTCGCCGGGGATGATTGCGAAAAGGAAGTAGTTGGACTCGATGGCACCCCATTTGAGGCCGCCGGTTGCTGCAACACCTTTTTCCCGAAGATCGTCACGATCATCTTCCTGTTCGCGACCATTGTCGGTCAGATAGGCAATGCGAGTAGGGTTGTACCGGTCATCCTCTGCGGACATGGACTTGGCCGCTGCGGTAAAGGAGATGGCTCCCTCGACACCGGTGGCGGTCAGGTTGGTAATGGTGGCGGATTCCTCGATGAGGTAGGAATCGGCGTGGAATGTCAGGACGCGCTTAATGCGGAATCCGTCGGCCTGACCGGTGAAGGTCAGGGTTTTGGTTCCATCGGCCTCACCAAGGACTATGTTGGTGCCGGTGAAGGCCCACTCGCCGTGCTGCCATGTGTGATACTCTTTGTCGTTCTTGGTCAGGATCAGGCCGAGTGGTCCTTTGGAAAAGGCTTTCTTGCCAATCAGATCGATATTGGGGGAATCGAGCTCAATGGTGTCCTTGTAGTTCTTGAGGATGAATTTCTCAAGAATACCACCCTGTGAACTGAACACGGCAGTGTACAGCGGAGTGTCCACCGTGACCGGGGTTCCTTCCGTGGGTTTGAACGCTGTGCCGACAGCGTCGTCGGATTCGGCATAGGCGGGCGGCGTCTCTGTGAGGGCAGCCGCTTTTTGCTCAGCCTGTGCTGTTCTGTGGGCCATTTGGGCCTGCTCTTCTGCCGATGGAGCCGTGAAATACTGCCATCCGACAAAGAGAGCGATGGAAAGAGCAAAGGCTAAGGCTAGACGGAGTTTCTCCTGCTTGTCCATGGAATGATTCTCGCTTTTAATTTGGGGTCGGGCCAAATGGCCGGGACGGGGTCAAGGCCCCCGCGGCATAAAGGCTGGCAACGTAGGAGACGCCAAAGCGTAAGAAGGCCACCCTTGAAAGCACCGTGCAAAGTTATGGCCTCCTTCGCGTACTGAGAACACGAAGGGGTGAACCTGCATGCCGATGGCAGCAAGGGGGAGATGAGTTTCTGGTAAAACCAAATGAGCGCCAGAAATAATGAGCGCATCATTTCCTCTCTATAAGGTCGCCGCTTCCGCTTTGATGCGGGATAAAAGCGGGGTGAACTCTTCTGTGGCTAGGGCGAGTGTCAACTGCTTGGCCTCAAGGTTCCGCTTGGGAATGACTATAATGTCCAGAGGCAATTCAAAGTCGTATTGATGCAGTCTGAAATACTCGCGCACCACCCGTTTAATACGGTTGCGCGCTACGGCATTCCCCATTTTTTTGCTGACGGTAAGACCAAGGCGAATACCGCCCTGTTTGACCGTTCGGCATGAGATGAACAAGATAAAACTTCTGGTAAAACGTTTCCGGCCTTGTTCATAACATGCGGTGAATTCGGGGCTTTTTAGTAGCCTACGCTCCTTGTTCCAAGCTAGACGGCTAATCTCTTACGCCCTTTGGCGCGACGGCGGCGGAGCACCGCGCGACCGTTTTTGGTGCGGGAGCGCACCAGAAAACCGTGGGTTCTTTTACGACGGCATTTGCTGGGCTGGTAAGTACGTTTCATATCAATATCTCCTGAGAGTAAAATTTCGCTGAAAAAAAAGCTCTGTCGAACGGAAGCATATAACCGTTGACCTGCTGGTCGTCAAGGTCAAAGTTCGGACAATTCCATGAGAATCAGGCCATGGTCCACTTTCGGGCAGTCGGGAATTCTGCTACAAGTTTTTGCATCGGAAGGCGAGTAAAAAAAGAGATTTTCTCAAAATATGAACAAAATCGCCGTACCCATGTCATTATATACACAGGAGTCATAATGGACAAGCCCAGAGATAATTTTTGGAATATCACTTTGCGCGGACTCAAGCAGAAATTGCAAAAGAACGGCTTTGATGTCTATCTGGCAGATTCCGTCAAGGATGCGAAAGATGTTGTCCTGACCGAAATTCTGCCCGTGCTGAAGCCGAAAACCGTCTCCTGGGGCGGGTCCGGAACTTTGGCCGAAACCGGACTGTACGAATACCTCCGGGACAGTGACGAATACGAAGCCCTCGACACCTGGGACAAGGGATTGACCAACGAGGACAAGTACGAGCTGCGCCGTCAGGCATTGCTGGTGGATTGTTTTTTTACAAGCACCAACGCCATCACCGAGGAAGGCCATCTGGTCAATCTGGACATGATCGGCAACCGCGTGGGCAGTATCGTGTTCGGCCCTAAAAATGTAGTTCTTCTTGTCGGGCGCAACAAATTCGTGCCGGACCTGTCCCGCGCCATGGACCGTATCAAGGAATATGCGGCCCCGGTCAACGCCATGAGGTTGGACCTGAAAACCCCTTGTGTCAAGACCGGATACTGTATGGATTGCGACTCCCCCCAACGTATCTGCAACGTCTGGTCGATCACGGAAAAGTCCTTTCCCAAAGGGCGGATCAAGATCGTGCTCATCAACGCTGACGCAGGCTTTTAAGCAGGTGTGGAAAAGATGTTCCTAACTATGTGCAAGCGGTGTTCACAATGTCACTTATCCTCCTGGAGCCGTTGGCAGTGAAGGCTCGCCACTTTTCCACAGCCCGGACCTACCGCGATTCCGTGCGCCCTCAAAAGGGCGAGGTTCGCTTTCAGGTGGCGGTGGAGCAGACCGACCTGCTCATTGTGGCGGAAAAGGATTTGCAGGTCGAGATCGCGTCCCATGTCTCGCAGGTCAGGGGCGAGATCAAGAACTGGATCATGTTCCATCCCGAGTTCGCGGAAAGCCTTTCACCCGTCGAAGTGCCGGATACCGCGCCGGATATCATCCGGGCCATGGCGATAGCAGGAGCGGCCTGTGATGTCGGACCCATGGCAGCCGTAGCCGGGGCCGTGGCCCAGTCCGTAGGCGATAGATTCGCTGCTGACAGCCCGGACATTCTCGTGGAAAACGGCGGTGACACCTACCTGCACTCAACCCGCGAGCGCGTGGTCGCTTTGTTGTCCGAGCCGGACTCCGGGGCCATGCTCGGCCTCAGGATCGAGGCGGGTTCATTTCCCGTTGCCATCTGCGCCTCAAGCGGGACCATCGGCCATTCCCTTAGCCTTGGTTCCGGTGACCTCGTGGCTGTCCGGGCCAAAGATGCCAGACTGGCAGACGCCGCAGCAACCGCCCTGTGCAACATGCTCAAGTCAGAAGCCGATATCAATCGCGTTTTGAAACGGGCAAAGGAGTTAGCCGGTGCGGGACTGGATGGAATCTTTGCCCAGTACAATCAAAAGATCGTTGCCTGGGGAGAATTGGAACTGGTGGCTCTGGATTGATTTTTTTGTTGTGGGGGGGGCTTTGCAAGTAGCCGCCGGGAGAATGTTCCAAAAAAATCTAGTTTTTCTTATTCTGCATCACGGCGTTGAGTATGTCGCGTTCGCGTATCCTGATGACGCGGCGGTCATTGGCATCCCGGCCTATGGCGAGCAGGTCCTGCTGGGCGAGTCCCTGGATGTATTGTTCGATTTTATCGGTGGAGGAGACAAATGTATCGGCGAGAGTCTTGATCGTCGATTCATATTTGAGTTCCATTTTTCCGTTGGTGGCGAACATGTCGAGGATACGGACCACGCCCATGCCGGTGTTCGGTACTTTCAGGGCTTTTTTGGTCGTGGACTTGAGACGGCTGACGAGTACGGTGATGATGGAGGCGATGACCTTGGGCGATGCGCGCATGAATTCTTCCAGATCGTCTCTGGTGACCTCGATGACCTTGGAATCTTCCAGTGCGATGGCAGTGGCGGTTCGGGCCCCTTCATCCAGGAAAAGGGCCATTTCGCCGAAGATGGAAATGGGCTTGAGATTGGCAAAAACCTTCTTGCGGCCTTCGATGATGCCGGAAATTTCGATTTTCCCTTCGGTCAGGATGTATGCAGCATCACCCTTGGTCCCTTCGTTGAAAACCACATTGTGCCTGAGCACGGTGCGCATCAGGTAGTTCCCCTGGGAAACCTGCTTCATTTTGACGGACTGCTGCGGGACAATAGTCACCTGGATCGCTCCTACTGTAAAAAATATGCATGCTCAGGTATTATCGATAGCATAATTCAGACAGGCTACATAGAGCTTTAGAGCGGGGAATTATGTCTCGACCACTTTATTCGACCTAACTCTTTGACCTTGTCAATTCCATGGTCAGTCCGGTTGAGTGTACTGGCAACTGTATCGGTAGCTTGCGGTATGGCAACACCAATACCGATCGTGATTGATATCATGATGTTGCCATCTGTCGGCTGGTTTTTATTAATACAGCCCCGATCGTGTTTCCTAGTCAAGCTTTTCCTGAACACTCCGAACTTTATCGGCCATACCGTTTTTTCGGTTTTGTTTGCAGTCTGCCTTGATGGTGAGGTAGATTCGGTCAGAGTCCTTTTCTAATTCGCGGTAACAGGCGTCCACTACATCCATGACCTCTCTCCATTCTCCCTCAATGCATGTTCCCATGGGGCCAAGTTCATACGGGAGCCCGGATTTTTCGATGATGTTGATGACGCGGGCCACATACGGACTCAGGCTTTGCCCGTTTTTATCCGTTGGAAAGATAGTAAAGTCGATGATGGTGTTCATGAATAGTCTTTATCTTGTTGGCGATAAGTTTTGTAGTTGTCAGAGTGGATGGTCGCCTGTCCGGTGCGCATTTTATTCCGACCCCATGGTTTTGTTTATCAGCGGCTTCTTGCCTATATACTAATACAAATAAATTTGCATGGGCAGAGAGGTGGCAGGCAGTGTTGAAAGAATGAGGATTGAGAGGTGAGTCACATTGTGAGCGGAAGCGGCTTGAAATTTGGTTTTAATCTTCATTGCCAGGACCTGTGAAAATTGATCGTCTAATCAAAAAAGGAGATAAGACCCTGAGGCTGCCATATAGTATCTAGCGTGCCGATACGTTTGAAACTTTTTTGAATTGGCTATTGATTTTGTTTGTAAACCACGTTACGACTTTGTTAACTAATTTTTCCGGGGGGTTATAGCACGAACCCGGAAAAAGGATGTTAAAGGTGACACGATATTGTTATGCGTGTTATTTAAGATGGTTTAGGTCCGAGTTCGGGCGTGTGCCCGACGGTTATGCATGAGAATAACGGTGTTCTCTCGGCATAACAGACTCATTTTATTACGGAGGTGTTCTATGAAATTTTCCGTAGGTCATGGCAAGGAAGGAGCCGTGGAACGGCTTGAAAAACGCGGGATTTCCCGTCGTGATTTCATGAAGTTCTGCGGAACCGTGGCCGCAGTG
>JAFLJW010000238.1 GCA_022712815.1 Pseudodesulfovibrio sp.
ATTATAATCGGTGTCTTGTTGTCTTTGGCGGTCTTCCTCTACAAGAGCATGCGCCCCCGCGTTGCCACCCTGTCCCGTCATGCGGATGAATCCCTGCGTTGTTCCGAAGAATTCGGTCTGGTTGAGTGCAGCAACATCGCCATGGTCCGCTTTGACGGCCCACTGTTCTTTGCCAACGCAAGCTTCCTTGAAGACAAAATTGCTGATAAGATAGATGCCAATGACAAGCTCAAACACATCGTCCTTGTTGCCAATGGCATCAACGATATGGACGCCTCCGGTGAGGAAGCCCTGTCTTTGCTCATCGATCGTATCAGAAGCGGCGGACTGGACATCTCCATGTGCGGTGTCAACGAATCGGTCATGGCCGTCATGAAGCGTACTCATTTGTTGGAGAAGCTTGGTGAAGACCATCTCTACTCGACCATGGAAACCGCCATCCGCGCCGTTCACGGACCTGCGCACCGCGATGACAACGACGAAGAGAGCTGTCCGCTTACCACCGCATGCCGTCCTGCTTAGGCGGGACGAGGAAAAGGGAGTATACAATGTCAGTCATAACAGTATTCAACGGTTTGTTCAGTGAAGCAGGCGTTGTGGTGAAAAGAGTCCTCGACTCCACAGGATACCGTCTGGTCCCGGATCAGGAGATCGTCGCTGACGCGGCAAAGCTCTCCGGCATGTCCGAAGAGAAGATCACCAGAGCCTTTCAGGCCAAGACATCCGTATTCAACAAATTCAGTCATGAGAAGGAGCAGGCCATCGCCTGGATGCGCCTTGCCATGGCCAACAAACTCAAGGATGGAGATGCCATCCTCTTTTCCGGTTTCGCCTCCCAGTTGAGCGCACCGGAAATCGGACACGTTCTCAAGGTCTGTCTTATCTCCGAAATGAGTGAGCGTCTGGCCGTGGCCGAAAGCAATGAGGGATATGCCGAAAAGCACGCCATCAAGATCATCCACAAGGACGATGCGGACCGCGCCGCCTGGGTCAAAACCCTCAAGGACGCTGACGATCCGTGGGCCACAGAGCTCTACGACATCATCGTGCCCGTTGGAGCCACCGGAGTCGAGGGAAGTGCAGACCTCATCGTGGAACAGCTCGACAATGCCGCTGTCCAGATATCCGATGCCTCCCGCGCCAGTGTTAAGAACTTCCTGATGGCTGCCACGGTCGAGACTGTACTGGCAGGTGAAGGCCATATTGTTCTGGTCTCCGCCAGGAAAGGTGATATCACCCTGACCATCAACAAGCACGTGCTCATGCTGGAAAAGCTGGAGCGCGAATTGACCCATATAGTATCCGGCATCGACGGCGTGAAAAGCGTCAAAACCGGTGTTGGCAAGGGGTATCATCAGACCGACATCTACCGCAGGGTGGATTTCGCAATCCCCTCCAAGGTCCTGCTGGTCGATGACGAGCGCGAGTTCGTCCAGACCCTGTCCGAACGGTTGATGATGCGTGACATGGGTTCTGCCGTGGCTTACGATGGTGAGTCCGCCCTGAACCTGATCGAAGACGACGAACCTGAAGTCATGATCCTTGACCTCAAGATGCCCGGCATCGACGGATTCGAGGTCCTGCGTCGGGTCAAGAATGAACGCCCGAACATCGAGGTCATCATCCTGACCGGCCACGGCTCTGAAAAGGACCGCAAGACCTGTATGGATTTGGGTGCATTCGCCTATCTTCACAAACCTGTGGATATTGACGTCCTGAGTGAAACCCTCAAGGCCGCCAACGAAAAAATCCGTTCAGGAAAATAGGAAACGAGACCGGGTGACGTTATGTTGACGTTTGGAAAGATCAAACCGCAGTTCTGGGACACGGACGCCGTTGGCCCGAACAAGAGCCTGTTCAACTACAGGCGCATCTGGCGCATGGCTATCGGCCTTCTGGCCGTGGTCGCGCTGGTGCCGCTGATGGTCATGACCTTCATCGACTATAACGTCACCCGGCATTCCCTTGAATCGGAAAACCTCCTGCGTACAGCGAGGACAACTTCCAACACCCGTAGAACCATCGCCTATTTTCTGGACGAGAGAAAAAATGCGTTGGAGTTTCTGGCCAAACATCAGGGTGTCAGCAGCCTGCGCAATCTGAAAAACCTTGAGGCCATTCTAAGTTCCATGAAAAACAGCTTCGGCGGTTTCGTGGATATCGGTCTCATCAACGATCAGGGTGAGCAGATAGCCTACATCGGCCCTTATGAACTGCTGGGGCGTAACTACAGCAGGCAGGAGTGGTTCGCCAACACCTTGGAGCGCGGGTCTTTCACCAGTGGTGTCTTTCTCGGATTCCGAGATCTGCCGCACTTGATCATTGCCCAGAGAGTCCACGACAGGAAAACAGGTCAGGCCTTTGTGCTCCGAGCCACTCTGGACACAGAGCAATTCAACTCCATTCTTTCATCCATCGACCTTCCGGGTGAGGGCGATGCCTTTATCGTCGATCTCCATGGGATAATTCAAACGCCTTCCAGAGGGAATGGAACAGTGCTCTCCAAAGTCACTCTGCCCATACCGAAATTTTCCGAAACCACGAAAGCCCTGCACGAAACCGATAAAAGTGGGATCAAATACACCGTTGGATATGCCTATATCCTCGACACGCCGTTCATCGTGCTGGTGGTCAAGAAAACCGCAGAACTGATGCAGCCCTGGGAA
>JAFLJW010000344.1 GCA_022712815.1 Pseudodesulfovibrio sp.
GTCGAAATCAATACCGTAGGGAATCCGGGTCGCTTTTTTGGAAGTGTGGGTGGCGGCTGCATCTTCCAGATACCGGGCCACGCTGATGAGATGCACGGGTTGCCGCCAGTTGCCGATTATTTCCTCGCTTGAGCCGGACCAGTTCTCGAAATCCTGAAGGTAGGCGAATTTGGCACCCTTGCTCTGTGGCAGGTCCGCAACCTTCCGGGCCATGGACCATGAGCTTGAGAGTATGGCGTCCGCGTCCGGCACTTCATCGGCCCGCAGCAGGGGGGAGTAGATGCGCGTCCCCTTGACCTCGATCAGGTCAAAGCAGAAGGAGTGGGTGTAGGTGATGAAAACCTCATGCCCCAGATCGGACAACAGGTTGGCATATTTGACGATCTGCAAGCAACCGCCGCAGTTTCGATACCCATCATTGAGGAAATTTATTTTCACGTAAGCACCTTGGTTGTGGCGTTGAAAAAAGTGTCGGCCTCGCTTAGCACCTGCTCCACGGTCAATTCATTCAGGCATTGATAGCCGAGTCGGCAACTGTAATCTCCCGGTCCGAGTCGTCCCGGCCCAGAGGTTTCGCCCTGACAGGGCTGGCAGTCGAGGCAGAGGCTCAGGCTTTTGGCATTGGACCTGAGCGGACGGTTTTTGTCCAGCGATGACGGTCCGAACAGGACGAGTGTTGGCACTTTGGTGGCCGCAGCCATGTGGGCCAGTCCGCAGTCGTTGGCAATGACGCCTTTGGCATGACGCAGGATGGCCGCAGCTTCGGGCAGCGAGGCTTCGGTGACTATGGAGGCATTGTCAGGCCGCATGGGCTTGAGAAAATCGAGTTCGTCATATGCGTTCAGGTCTGCTTCCCGGCAGAGCACCACGGGATTGTCCAGCCTTTCGGCCAGCTCGCCGAAATGGGGCCATCGCTTGGAATCCCAACCGGGCTTGCTGCCGGGACACAGGACAATGCGGCCCTTGAGCGAGTCGGGAATAACGGAATTTCCACCGACGAATGTCGTGGTGGGATCGACCGTCTGCCCGGTCACGTTTTCGAAAAAACGTGCGTAGGCCACAGGCTCGGACATGGTCATCGATTCCCGGTAGGGGGAATGGAAGAATTCGGTTTCAACCATGTGGGCGCGGTATTCGATATTCAGCCGGATATCCGCATTCAGTCCTGCAATTTTGTCCGGTGCGACGACTTCAAGACCGGGCAATGCATCCTTGAACAGTGAGGCCAGCGAATCGCCGGACCCATCGGCCACCGGGCAGAAGGTGGTGGTCAGGCCCATTTCCACGGCAGCGGCCAGAAGCGGCGTGGCCTGGATTATGTTACCGATGCCACCGCAGGCTATGAGCAGCAGGGACTTGGCAGTGTCCACATGCGGCGTATATGGAGGATGAACACTCGTGCTTCCCTTTTGGCTGAGAATGGTAACCTGCCCCGCTTCCATCAGGCCAAGGGCAGTGACGTAAGCGTCCCAACCCCATGCCCGCTCCTCATCGCGGACGAGGACGACACCGGAGGTCATGTCGAGGTCGGCGGCCAGTGTGAAAAGATCATCGCGGGACGGAGTGAGCGACCAGCCGGGATAGGTGGCAATGGCGCAACCGGGGAAGCGGTCACGGGCGGTGTTTCTGTCCGAATCGTGGCACAGCAAAGCCGCCCCGTTTGATATATGCTCTCGCAGGAAGGCAAGACCGGCCATGCCAGGTTCGGGTAATATGAAGAATGTCATTGCATTCTCGTCATCTCAAGTGCTTACTTTGGTGCAAGTAATGCCTCGTAAATGAGAGACTTGTGTTCCGTTTCGGCATCAAATCGATTGTCCCAAATTGCATCCGCTTGCTGTTTGCATGCATTCATTCTGTACCAGATGGGGAGCTGGGCAAGCATGAAAGTCTCCATATCCCACAATTCCGGGTCGGACATGACAAGCCTGTCCAGTTCGTTGTTGAAGAACAACATGGCTCCGCTCCGAACAAATCGGGGCATGACATCTTTGAAGGAATCAGATTTGAGGTGGCTGAGAATATTTCGGAGCACCTGATCTTGCTCGGTTTTGTTGCGCCGTTTCGCAGTCCCGTATGCATCGGCATGTCTGCGTCTGGCGGCCAAAGGCGTGGGAATGTAGCAGAGTCCGTACCGGAATGACACGGTTAGATATGCTAACCAGTCGCAATGCCACTGTGTGTCCTCCAGAAAATATCCTGCTTCTGCAAGAGCATCGCGTCTGATGAAGCTGGTGAAACTGGGAACCCACCATCCGCGGAGTTTTTCCGCAAATTCATCAGGAGGCAGGAAGCAGGCTTCATCGGAAAATCCCATGCGGTACTGCTCCAGATCGTTGGAATTTGTGTCCACCATGAAATAATCCGCACAACAAACACCTGCCTCAGGATTTTTTTCAAGCATTTCCATGGCTCTTTCAAAGGCTCCCGGGAGGACTATGTCGTCGGATGGAAAGCCCAAAATATAATCTCCTCTGGCCATGCGGAATAAGGCATTGCATGCGGCTACCGTCCCCCGGTTCTCGGAAAACCGTTCAAGGCGTATGACTGAATGTTTTCGGGAATACTCCTCAAGTACATCCATGCTGTTATCGTCAGACCCGTCATCAAGGACAATAATCTCCATGGGTTGAACTGACTGGGCAAGAATGGAATCCAAGGCCCCGGCAATCCTGTCCCCGTGATTGTAATTGGGCATAATGACGGAAAAATTCATTTCAGTTCCTTTCTATGTCGAATAACATTATTTAATGGCATCGGCATTTGTGCCGTTATATCCGGGTATCACAAAGGGTGCTGTCTTTGCCCCGGCATTTGTTAAAGACGATGTTATAGTCATTCAAGGATGACTCGGTGGACTTGGTGATATCCGGCTTCAAACGCATATTGGCTTCCATTCAAAACATGTATGCCCACACTAAAGGCCTTTAGCATACATTCCTTGCATGGGGACCACGGGTTCTTGGAGGATGTTGCCCCTGGTGGCGATAAAGTATGAGAGGCATTCCTCTCCCAAGCCGCTCAGCGGGACTTTGGCCCCTTTTACATGTTTGACGTAATAGTATGATTTCCCGATTCGGTAATGATAATACAATTCGCAATTGGTGAACCCGTTCGCCGCATAGAAATCTTCAAACAAAGTAGGGGAGAATTGATAAAATCCATGGTTCACATATCCATTCATCGGACTGTGATGTATGACCATTCCCTCGGATTGTAACAGTCGAACAACATTGAATAAACATTCTTTGACATCGAAAACGTGTTCCAGAGTCCCACCATCATAAACAAGGTTGAACTGCCCTGCCAGATCGCGTGGTATCGGTCTGTTGAGGTCGTGGATGAAGTCCGCTCCTTCCTCTGTCCAGCAATCCATGCTTTCAACGATATTATATCCGAGCATCTTGAAAAACACTTTTTGATGTATTGTGTTTCCGTACTGTGTGTGACCGTCCAGAAGGATTTGATCAGGCTCAATGGCAGGAACGGCATACTCGTAGTTGGCGAAGATCGTTTTTGCTTCGTCATATTGAAGGCCAATGCCCTGTACTCCAAGAGTCAGCGCGCGTCCTGACGTTTTCCTTTTACGAAGTGTGCGCAGAAGCATGAAAACAGTATCTTTAGCAATACCCATAAGCACCCTCTATTTTTTGATGACGTACCCGGCTGGCGCATTGGTCCACGGCAGGGTTCGCACCTGGATTTCCGGTTTATCCTTGAAAAATTCATCCACCGCAAGGGTCTCTCCCGGCCATTCGGCGATGGAATACTCGTCAAAGATCATGATTCCCCCTCTGGAAAGTCGATCCCAGAAAGATTCAAGGGCAACTTTTGTCGGGGCGTATAGATCGCAGTCGAAGTGGATGAGCGAGAATCTTACCCCGGGATTTTCCTTTATGAAAACAGGTACTGCAGGTGCAGAAGTTTCCGGTCCTGGGCCATGGCTTGCTGTCCGACGTGACCCACACATCCACGGCCGTGGGGATGTCGGACAGAGTTGGTGCTTTGCAGATGCAGGCAGGTATCGTTCATGGGCAACGCCTATAGGGTTTGGGGTTTCAGGAAAGAGAGATATTGCTGCCCTCGTCCAAAGAGTCCCGCAAAGGAAGCAAAATCTTTCAGTTTTCCGGAACTGAGGAATGTTTCCACCGTGT
>JAFLJW010000364.1 GCA_022712815.1 Pseudodesulfovibrio sp.
GGAAATGTATTCCTTGATGCGGAGAAGCGCCTTTATGGAGTTAAGGTTTTATGTTTTTTCATATTTCTGTCACCCAAAACCGTGAGTGATGCATCAAAGTACCGCCCAATTGAGGTCGTGAATCCCATTCTTCGGGAGAAATATGGCATTGAGGCCATAACTCGTTTCAACATGTTCGAGGATACCCTTGATAAACCAGTGGATATCATCAAGTGTGCAAATATTTTGAATAAAGCGTATTTTTCCGATGAAGAAATCCACGCCGCCGTGAAAAGCCTCTGCCGAAGTTTGAATGAGGGGGGGAGTATTGTTGTTACTCAGAACAATGAGCAATACGTTAGCGGTGAAGCTGGATTCGTTTTGCGTAAAGAGGGTGAGAGTGTGCTCCTTGAGGAAGCCTTTAACGATCACTTTTTAGTGAATCTGTTTAAAAAATCTGAGGGATAAGCTGGTTTGATGAACACCTCGCTGAAAATACTATTGCTTACCCCCTCACTGGAGGTGGGAGGAGCCGAACGGCAATTGGTCTCTCTGGCCGGTTGCCTGCAAGAGCGAGGGCACGATGTTCATGTGGCGCTTTTTCGAAAGCGGGGAGCACTGCTTGCAAGCCTGCCTGAGACAGTCAAAACGCATGACCTGAAAAAGAAAGGGCGTTCCGACTTTTTGGGTTTCATGATGCGGTTACGGCATCTGGTTCAAAATGTCAGGCCAGACGTCATCTATTCTTTTTTGGGCGTTCCCAATCTTGCGACAGTGTTGCTGAAGGTGTTGGGTGTTCGCGTGTCTATAGTGTGGTCGGTGCGTGCTTCGGATGTTGATTTGAGCCAGTACGGTTGGCTGTCGAGGGCCTGTTGCAGCTTGGAAGCAAGGCTTTCCCGGTTCGCCGATCATATAGTGGTCAACTCCAATGCTGGCCGAAGGCATTCCATAGGACAGGGCTTCTCTGATAAGGCGATGTCGGTTGTTTTCAACGGCATAGACACTGATCGTTTCAGGCCGAACCGCGCCAGTGGCTCTTGGTTGCGTGAGCAATGGTGTTCCGGGCAGGGTGGAGTTCTCGTTGGAATTGTCGCCCGCCTTGATCCCATGAAAGACCATCAGACTTTTTTGCGGGCTGCTAAATTGGCCTTGCATCAAAATCCTGATCTCCGTTTTGTCTGCATCGGGGATGGGCCGCTGGGTGACCAGCTGAAAGAGTTGGGAGATCAGCTTGGCCTTTCAGGGAATATTATCTGGGCCGGGGCTCATTCGGACATGCCGGCAGTTTACAACGCTCTGGATATTTTGTGCTTGTCGTCGATCACGGAAGGCTTCCCTAATGTATTGGGGGAAGCCATGAGCTGTGGTGTGCCATGCGTCACTACTGACGTCGGTGATGCTGCTCATGAAGTCGGTGATACAGGACTGGTCGTGCCCAAAAGCGATTCAGAAGCTATGGCAAAAGCGATGTTGAAAATGGCGAAACTTGTTCGAAGTGGCAATTCTTCGGATACCCGGATGAGAATAGAAAAGCATTTTTCCCTGGAGCGTATGGTTGTTGATACCGAACGAATTCTGCGAGAGGTTCGTTGATGAAATGGGGACAGCTCCCAGTTTGGGTGATGGGCTTTTTATTCTCCTGTTTTTTTATTTGGATGGTATCCGCTGTTTTCAGCGATGGGATAGCCCCTGTCGAGTGGGATGAAGATCTAGGTCTGTTTGTTCATTCGAAAGGTTCGGTTGTTCGATTTCGTAGTGAGGGATGGTCTGATACACGAATCGGCAAGCACGGCTTGACTGTCTTTGGAGAGGTGGTCTCAACGAGTGCCCGGCCCAAGTTCATCTTGTGGGGTGATTCGTTTGCGGATGCTCTTCAGATGGACGATTCGCTCCGGGCGGCCAATTTGTACAATGCCATGCATGGCTCCATGAAAGCCTTCACCGTTGCTGGTGGCGGGCTTGGTGTTGCGGATTATTATTTCAATATTCCCCGTTATGAGACGTTGGCAGAAAATATCAATGGACATGCGATTCTTATCGCTGGAATGGCTGATGTCATGCCAGAGCAGCACGTTGCATGTCACAGTCGCTTTATGGCCGATCCGTGGCGGTTGGAGGAATCGGCATGTGAACCATCAAGTTTCGCTCTCCGATACGCTTCTTTTGCCAGTCTTTGGCGTTTGGAGCCCCTCTATGAGTTATATCGTTTCATGAAGGAGCATCAGTTTTGTTTTGCTCTTGGGCATGTGGAAAGAGAGTCGCCTCTCGAAATTGTGCCCCCTCGCGAAGATTTGAATCAGGCATGGGTGTTCCTTGTGGAGAGTCTCAAGGCGCAGACGTCCGGGTTCATTGTTTTTGTTTATGTGCCGCTGGTTCCTTTTTTGAAGGATGGTCGAATTGTCACTGTAAATCCAGAAGAAGCCTTGAAGGAGCGGTTCAGGGAAATCTGTCATGCGCAGGGGGTGGGGTTTATCGATCTAAGTCAGCCATATCTTGATTTATATAATGAAGAAGGACGATTGTCCCGCGGATTCTTTAATTCGCCTCATGGTGGGCATGTCAATGAGGATGGCCAGCGTCTTGTCGCCGAAGGACTGTACGAGTATTTCAAAGAGGCTGGATTATGATTTTCTCCTCTATTGAATTCATCATTTTTTTTGCCGTAGTCCTGCTCGGATTGGTCCTTTTTCGTGGGAGAAATACTGCACGAAAGACCCTGCTGTTAGCTGCAAGTTGGTATTTCTATGCCTACTGGGATTGGCGTTTTCTGAGCTTGATCCTGCTTTCCACTCTCGTTGACTTTTGGGTTGGAAAACAACTCGGCGAGACTGCGGACAAAGGGCTGCGCCGAAGGCTGCTCGGAATGAGCCTGGTCGTGAATCTCGGACTGCTTGGATTTTTCAAGTACTTTAATTTCTTCATTGATTCATTCAGACCGCTGGTGGAGGGTGTGGGACTTCATTCTGGCACTCTGGACATAATCCTGCCCGTTGGCATTTCCTTCTATACCTTTCAGACCCTGAGCTACTCCATTGATATCTATCGCAGAAAGATGGAACCTCACGATAGCCTACTCGACTTCGCCCTTTTCGTGGGCTTCTTTCCGCAGCTTGTGGCAGGTCCCATTGTGCGTGCGTCTCATTTTCTGCCTCAGTTAATTGAATACAAGCCGCTGACCAGAGCTAATTTTTATGCCGGATTCCAGCGATTCATTTATGGACTGTTCAAGAAGGTGTTCGTAGCGGACCGGCTCGCCATGTTCTCGGACACTGTATTCGCTAATGCCGGGGCCTATGATTGTACTACCACATGGCTGGCGGCCATTGCTTATTCCCTTCAGATCTATTTCGATTTTTCAGGTTATTCGGATATGGCAATCGGTGTGGCCCGTATCATGGGTTATGATCTGGGTGAGAACTTCAATTTTCCGTATCTGTCCAAAAGTCCACGAGAGTTTTGGCAACGGTGGCATATTTCCTTGTCCACTTGGGTCAGGGATTATATCTACATACCGTTGGGCGGGAGTTGGAAAGGAACGTGGCGGACCTGTTTCAATGTGGTGCTTACCATGTTGCTCTGTGGACTGTGGCACGGTCCTGCCTGGACCTTCGTCGCATGGGGCGGGTTGCACGGAGTTGCCATGGCTGGAAACCGGCTTTTCATGCGGTCAGGAAATGAACCGGCCACTCAGTTGCAGACTCTCTTCGGTTGGACTTCCACGATGCTTTTTGTTGTTCTCGGATGGGTACTTTTCCGATCAGAGGGATTTGACAAGGCGTCTTTGATGCTGCGTCAAATGTTTCTGCCGGAACCGGGCCTCAGCTGGTATTTTCCTTTTGTGCCGTTTATTCTGGTCGGAGTCGTCGTGGTTCATGCGATCAAGTCTAAGGGCTATTTTGAAATGTTGTTTTTACCTGCATCGGCTCGCATCTATTCCCCCGCCTTCTTGTTCAGCCTGTTGTGGTTGGCCATCATATTTCGCCCGGCAGGGTTCAACCCGTTTATCTATTTTCAATTCTAGCTCGCTATCGCGTTAGGATGGAGCGAAAGCATATGCCAACCGAGCATCAACACAAGATAGACAGAATTAAGCATATATGCTCTTTTGCCCTTGCGACCAAGAGGGTTTGCCTTGGCAACACCGGTATACTTTGGTGATCGTTCATCAGTTGCCAACAAGTTTCTGCAATTGGCGACAGTCCGGGAGCGCGTCCGCCGCACCATCAACTCGGCGATTAATACATTTTCATCCGAGAATTTGGCCTCGTAGCGATAACAGGTTTGGCTGATTTCAAAAGCCTCGCATGCCTGACGGATATTCAATTTGTCCCCTTTCACGGATTCTTTAGCCATCTCACACCGTTGAGATGGCTTTACCACTTTTCCCCAAGGGCTTCCTGCAAGACTTTATTTTTCATTTGCGTCTCGGCATACATTTGTTTTAACTGGCAATTTTCTTTTTCAAGCTCTTTCATACAGGCCATGAGCGACACGTCCATGCCGCCGTATTTGGCCCGCCATTTATAGAACGTAGTATTGCTCATGCCATGCTCGCGGCAAAGTCCAGTCACGGGAATTCCGTTCTCGGCCTGTTTCAGAATATTCAGGATTTGGCTGTCTGTGTAGCGTGATGTTTTCATGTAAAATCTCCTTCCATACGGTTACGAGAAAAATCTCCTTTAGAGGACTACTATTTTTAGGGGGGATTACCCCTCCTTCCCACAATGCCGTTTGTATAAGATGCGCGGAAGGTCCAGACAAATTAAGCTACCGCTATAACAAAAGAGCCGCCCCCTTTGGGGCAAAAGGGGGCGGCTGGCGGAGGTCAAGCTCGACAACAGTTCTGTAGTCAAGTTTGTAGGGATGGTTTTACTTTATCTGGAGTTCTTCCAAGGCTTGCTCCAGCAGGATATCGACAACTTTAAGGACCTGAGAAATTTCCACTTCAGTGGCATCGTCCAGATGTATACCGCAAGTAACGGAAATGGTGGCATCCACATGCACAGCCAGTGTGTAAGCAACTTTACGGGCCACTTGATCTTCTTTATGCCCGGTCACCGCAAGCAGTGAGACTGAAGCATCCGTCTTTTCTCGAATGCTCAACCCCGGATGGGGAGTAGCCATGGCAACCGCCCCGATATGGGGTACGTCACCACCATAAAGGCAAACTGAGAGGTCTTTCCCCAAACGAACTATGTCCATTTTCAAAGAAAACCGAGAAGTTTTTCTCTCAATGGAAATCACGACATTGCTCTAATCGGGGTAACGCACTCTTCGGTCCCCCAACGTTTGAAGTTCTTTCCTTCTACCCCGAACTCATGAAGGATTTTACCGACAACATGGTTGGTTACGTCCTCAAGGGAGCGCGGATGATTATAGTAAGTCAGCATGGGGGGCATGACCACAACACCGGCCTCGGCCAGCGTAAGCATATTCCGTAGATGGATTTTGCTTAGCGGTGTTTCGCGAGCAATCATAAGCAGCTTGCGACGCTCTTTGAGAGTCACGTCAGCGGCCCGTAGAAGAAGATTATCGGAATAGCCGATGCTGACGCCAGCCACTGTTTTCATGCTGCACGGCACAATGACCATGCCTTCAGTTACAAAGGTTCCACTGGCTATATTGGCCCCCACGTCTTCACGATCATACACTTGGGTTGCATAGTCTGTGAGCTGGGACTCTGTAACGTGAGTCTCATGTTCAAGAGTTCGCACACCTCCTTTGCTAATGACGAGATGGGTTTCCCAATCCGGCATTTCCCGAAGCGCTTTCAGCAGTTCAAGAGCCAGGACGGAGCCGCTCGCTCCGCTGATCCCTATGATAAGACGTTTTTTTTGGGTAAAATTCATAATATTCTCCATGATCCTGAAAAATCATACGAGTTGGCGCCCATGATATGAGCGCCAACTCATGTGGTTATATGTACTGAACCCACAGGGCAGTAAGGGGCATGGCGATAAACAATGCGGGAAGCATGTTGGCAATGGGGAAAGACAGGATGCCACAAATTCTAAACCCAGTGGCAAACATGATTAAACCACCAACTGCCGAGAAGTCTGCGATCATGACCGGAGTTGTGAGGGGCAGAATGAAAGCCGCACTAAAAAAGAGAGCAGCCTGAATCAAAAACTGAGGAATAGCGGCAACGGCCAGAGTATAACCCAGGGTTGTAGCGAAAATAGCGGCGGTAAAGAAGTCGAGAAAGGCCTTGACGATGAGCAGCGAAGGATCACCGACCATACCTTCATTCATGGACCCAAAAACACCAGTACCACTTGCACAAAAGAGGACAATCATGGCCACGAACTTTTCCATGAATTCATCCTGCGAAATGCCGGAGTCAGGCGGAGAGAGTACTTTCTCAATGCCCTTGCGAGCCTTGCCTGCCAGGTACTTAATTCCACCTTCAATGTTTATGAGCTCTCCGATGATGGAACCGAGCAGCAACGAAAGAATCACAGGAGGCAAGGTCTTGACGCGCATGATCATGGCAATACCAAGCCCCATGGAGGCACAACCGAAAACCATGGGAAGCTTGGAGCGAAGATTTTCCGAAATTTTATCCCCTAGAAACGCCCCGGAAAAGCTACCGGTAACAACACCTATACCGTTAATAATAGGACCAATCATCATATCGTTTTCTCCTAACTAAATTAAAATATTGTTTAAAGCTGCGGCATGGCAAAGGTGTGGCCATGCCGCAGGCATTTAAGGTTTAGAGGTAAGGGGTCGGGTCGATTTCAAGGAACTGGGCGCGTTTGAAACGAGCTTTCTCAGAAACCGGGACAGTGCAATCGAAGATGGTTTTGCATGAAATACCCGGATTCAGAATCGAAGGACTCATACTGGGACGCTGGGACGGATCAAGGGGGTGACAACGCACACCCGGTATGGTGATGATGTCCACGTCGCCTTGGAAACGGGTGGTCATGGCCCACAGGACATCGTTGGAGTCGAAAGGATCGACGTCTTCATCAACCAGGAAGATGGTCTTCAATTCCGGGAAAGCGGCAAACGCGATGATTGCGGCCTGACGCTGGCGTCCTTCATCCGGGACGCCATTCTTCTTGAACTGGATAACCGCAGCAAACTTGCCACCTCCGCAGGGATGGGCATAAACATTTTGCAAACGGCCGGGCATGGCCTTTTCAACCATTTGAATAATGCTCGCCTCGGTGGGAATGCCAGCCAGGTTCACATGCTCTTCGGAAGGTCCGATAGTAGTCTGCATGATTGGATTGAAACGATGGGTCACAGCCTTGACCTTGAAGACAGGCAAAGACTGATTGGCAGGGCCGGTATAACCGGGGAACTCGGGCATGGCCTTGCCAGTGCCGGAATTCTGATCTTCGACTACGCGCTTTCCCGGGATCAGCTCACCTTCGATGACGATCTCGGCATTGGCTATGGCCTTGGCGTTGACGCTGATTGCCGGGCAGAGTTTCACCCCTTCATTGCGCAGTGCGCCCGCGATCCCCAATTCATTGTATCCAAGGGGAGTGGACGGAGGCTCGAAGCAGGAGCCGATGTACACTGCGGGGTCCAAACCGATATTGACTGTGATCGGCAAAGCTTCGCCGATACTTTCAGCCTTCTGTCGGAAGGTGTCGATGTGCCGTCCGGGGACGAAATACATGGAGATTTCGTCCTTGCTCTG
Organism: Pseudodesulfovibrio sp.; assembly: GCA_022712815.1. Lineage (GTDB taxonomy): Bacteria > Desulfobacterota > Desulfovibrionia > Desulfovibrionales > Desulfovibrionaceae > Pseudodesulfovibrio. The sequence continues at coordinate 7,637 of JAFLJW010000364.1, forward strand.
CAAGCACTGACGGTGAATGGTGGCATTCAGATCTCCATTCTGGGGATCTTCGGCGTAGACAAGTCCCATGGTGATGAATGGCCCTGCGTCCTCAGGAGTATTGGTGGGGGCAGGAATTAGTTTGCGGATGTCAAAGTCAGGGTCACTGGCGAGATGAACAACTTCCTGGCAGAGGGCTTCATCCTTGGACACAAGGACCGGAGCCACCGGGTTGGCCAACGCTTCATTCATTTTGAAACCGAGCCGGTCTGGCGTGGTATCCAAAAGATGTGCAACACGCTTGCGGCAACCTACCATACCGATGGCAACACGGGCACCCTTGAATCCCTTGATGTTGTTAAACACCATTGCGGGACCGGTTTTAGTGGGACGCTGAATGGTACCGCCGCCACCGATGTGACGGTAAACACCGGAAAGTTCTGCGTTCGGGTCCACTTCCACATC